>JBBFLE010000013.1:73933-105829 GCA_037481695.1 bacterium
CACCCCCACATCGTCCGTGGCAGAAACACTCACAGTGACCGTTCCTCCTGTTATCACAGAGCCGTCCGGGGGAGAGGTGATTATCACCAGAGGAGGTGTGGTATCGGTTTCCCTTCTTTTTTCCACTGCAGCTTGAAGGCTTTTACGTGCGTTGATCCTTCCGTGGGCAAAGATGCTATCAAAGCCGGGGGCTCCCAGATCATCGGCATTTTCGGTGAGTAGGTCCACAACATCCTGGTTCGTCAGGGAAGGATTGGCGGAGAATATGAGGGCCAACAATCCAGCTGTTACGGGCGCTGAAAAGGATGTCCCGCTGTAAGCCCCGTATCCCCCGCCTCTGGAGGTAGTGTAAATGGAGACCCCTGGGGCAGCCACATCCACCCAGTTTCCGTAGTTGGAGAAGGTTGTCAACTGGTCACTGGTGTTGGTGGCCGAGACTGCCACAACATGGTTGCAGGCAGCCGGATAATAGGGGGTGTCCGAGGAATAATTGGCCGCAGAAGCTACCACCACGGCTCCTTTGCTCCAAGCGTAATCCACTGCACTTTGAAGGGTGGAAGAATAGCTCTCGCCCCCGTAGCTCAGGTTGATCACCTTGGCGCCATGATCTGCTGCATATGTGATGGCAGATGCCATGGCCGAATAAGTGGCGTAACCGTCAGGAGCGGAAATCCTTATGGGCATTATGGGATTCGCCCACGCCACTCCGGCTACCCCGCTTCCGTTGTTAGATATGGCTGCAGCAGCTCCCGCCACCGCGGTTCCGTGACCACGAACATCTGAGGTATCGGTGTTATGGTCATAGAAGTTGTACCCCGGCAAGAGCTTCGCCCGCAGATCAGGGTGGTTGGGATCAACTCCTGTGTCCACTATGGCGATGGGTATGTCCACTGCCCCGATGTTGAGATCCCACGCTTCAGGGGCCGAGATTTTTGGAAGATGCCACTGGGAGTTATAGTAGTAGTCGTTGGGTACGCTCATGGGTTCGGCCAGGAAGTTGGGTTCGGCAAAGCTCATGTGCTCATGTGCATTCAAAGACTCCAGTATTCTTTCCATGGCGTGGGGGGGGACTTTTATGCGCTTTACCCTGATCTGGGGTATCTCCCCGGAAACTTGGGCCTCCAATGCATTAAGAATGCCTCTTACTCGGTTCTCAGTGACCCCTGCCTTCACCTGTACCAGGATCTCATCAGGCAGCCGGCCCCCCTGGGCTTTCAAAGGGCTCATTTCTTGCCCGGGTACCCACTCGGCCCACAGAGGCGCCACGCTCATCAAAATGAGCAAGATTAACAAAAAGCAGCTTGCAAAGCTCTTGCATCTTTCCAACATCTTTCCCTCCTGCCCGAGGTCCCTCTGCGCTTGGGCCCCAGCAATGAGTCCAAGCCGAAGCACAACGAGCAAGAGGCCTGCCAAATGCCCTTTAAATTTTAACTAATTGATTTCACAGCTATTTAACAGTTGGTGGACCGGGACAAGTCTCAAGAAAAGCCTTTTGGGGGCCTTGGACTCAACAAAATCGAACAGCCATTTGACCAAATCGTAATCAAGGAACAGAAGCTCCTTTTCAAGGGGCAAACCCTAGGCTTACGGATCCGGTTGGGCCTAAGGTGATGGGGTGCACAAGGGCTTGACAAGTGCAAACCTCCTGGGTTAATAACTCACATCAGAGTCTTATATGCCCGGGTACCGTGAAGGTTCAAAAGGGAAGACGGTGAAAGACCGTCACGGGCCCGCCGCTGTGAGCGGGGACGAAAGCCGCATCAAGCCACTGCCTGGAGAGATCGGGACGGGAAGGCGCGGCCGGTAGGATGATCCGCAAGTCAGAAAACCTGCCCGGGCATGCTTCACGGACGTCTTCGCGGTTGAGACGGTGAAGGAAGCCCGCACCGCCCGGTCTTGACCGAGAAGACCGGGTTTTTTGTTGCCCTGGTCTTTCTCCTTCCGGCTAGCGGATCCCGCCTCCCATCGCGAGTCGTCCCACTTCCTCGCGGAAAGGGAGGTGCGGCCATGTGTTCCCCGAGCCAGGACAGAATCCACACAATTTACTTATGCAAGTCCCCACAGGTGAGCATGTTCGTCTTTCTTTACCTGGAGGGGGGCACCAGACCCAGGGCCATAGCCCGCATAGAGTGGGGCACCGGACTGGTGCTTTTTGTGGAGTTTCCCGAGCTTCCTTTAAAGACTCTAAATGAGCGCGTCAGGAGGGATCTGAAAGCCTTTTCAGCTCAGTACGGAGCACCCATAAGGATCGTACAGATTCCCGAGGGCTGCTCCCCAGAAAAGCTCATGGAATGGATCAGGATGAGTAATGAGAATTCGGTTTTTTGGAGAAGTACCAGGCCGGGTACTGCCTGAGGCAAGGTATATGTTTTTGCTAAGGAATTTTATTTCCTATGGGGAGGAGTGCCATGAGAGGGATAAGGATTGTACAAGCGGGGTTGGTTTTGTTTTTTCTTCTTGCTCAAGGTCTAGCTTTTGCCCAGGGAACCCCTGGAGTTCGGCTGGGGGAGGTGGTGGTGACAGCCACCCGCACTGAGGTGCCTCTGGAGGAGCTCGGGGTTTCGGCCACTGTCATAACATCGGAGGAGATCCAGCAGAGGCAGGCCACAGATGTGATGGATCTCCTGAGAGATGTGGCTGGCCTCACCGTGTATCAAAGCGGCTCCAGGGGGTCGGTAACCGAGCTTTACAGCCGAGGCACCGAGAGCAACCACACCCTGGTGCTCATAGATGGTGTGAGGGTCAACGAGGCTGGAGGAGGGTTCGACTGGTCCAGCATCACCACAGACAACATAGAACGCATAGAGATCATCCGCGGCCCACAAAGCGCTCTTTACGGATCTGATGCCATGGGAGGGGTCATCCACATAATAACCAAGAGAGGGCAGGGACCTCCCAGGATAACGCTTTCAACAGCACATGGTGGGCACTCAGAAAGCGGCAGGTACATGGGGGAACAGAAGATTGGTCTTTCGGGGGGCACTGAATGGGCCGGCTATTCCCTGTCCTTCTCAAGAGTGGATGATCTCGGAATCCTGCCTGTCAACAACGACTACTGGAACAACACCTTCAGTGGCCGATTGGATCTTTACCCCACTGAGAAACTGGACGTCACCCTCACTGCCAGAGCCACTCAGAATCGCTTTGGCATAGCCACAGAAAACGGAGGAGATATCCCAGACAGGCTCTTCCCTGGCCTGGACCCCAACCAGTACCAGGAAAGGCTGGATTTTGTAAGCGGGCTTGGAGCCAAGCTGGAGCTTTTTCCCTGGTGGGAACATGTGGTGCATGCTGGCCTTCACAGGTTGGACCAGGAGTTCCGGGACAGGCCCGATGCCCAAAGCGCTTTTGATGCCCCACCTGGGAGCCGCACCAAGTCACTGGAAACAAGGAGTGTCTTCGACTATCACACCAACTTGAAGTTCCCTCTGCAGGGGCCAGTGCGCTCTGTTTTGACCCTGGGCTATGCCTTCGATCATGAAGCCTTGGACCTAAAGGCGCTTTCCACATTTCGTTTCGGCCCCCCTCCCTTCGGGATCTTCAGCAGCACAGAGCAAGTAGAGGCCACCAGATCCAACCATGCTTACTACATGCAAGAACAACTCACCATCCTGGACAGGCTTCATCTCACAGGGGGCTTCAGGGTGGAGGATAACAGCAAGTTCGGCACCGAGGTGAGCCCCAGGGGTTCCGTGGCATATGAGCTCAAAGAGACCAACACCAAGCTCAGGGGGGCTCTGGGCACTGGAATCAAGGAACCCACTTTCTTGGAAAACTTCGGAGGCTATGGCACTGTGGGCAACCCCCAGCTCAAACCCGAGAAGTCCTTCTCTTGGGAAGTGGGTGTTGACCAATACTTCCTGGACAGGAAGCTCATGATGGGAGTGACCTATTTCAAGAACCACCTGGAAGACCTCATAGCCTTTGTACCCACGCCCTTTCCTCCACCTGCGGTGCTTCCCCCCAACTATTTCAATATCCAGGAGGCAGAGACCTGGGGAGTGGAATTGATCGCCAAGGTGAGGCCCACCCAAGGGCTCACCATAGGAGGCACTTACACATTTCTGGACACCGAGGTGTTGGATGACGGTGGACTGGGAAACCTGTTTTTCGCTAAGGGCAAGAAGCTTCTAAGAAGGCCCAATCACACAGGCTCCTTTTTTGTCAACTGGCTCTGGAAAGGCCTCAACGTGAATCTAAGGGGCTCTTATGTGGGGCCCAGAGACGATACTTTCTTCACTGTATCTCCAGGACCCTTCGGCTTTTATAACTTCGTGAACCAAAGGGTCACCAATCAGGATTATTTTGTGTTGGACTTGGCCCTTTCTTACACCATGGAGCTGACATCTGGGCCGGTGCGCTCCATGAGGTTTTTTGCAAAGGCCAGAAACGTTCTCAACGAGAAATATGAGGAAGTCTATGGATACACTGCTCCCAGGGCCAGTGCTCTGGGAGGTGTGGAGTTTATGTTTTGACCCAAGCACTGATAACCTGCACCAGCAATAATCGGTGCCCAGAGGAAAGAGAAACCTGGGAAGGAGGAAGACATGAAACTCCTGCAAGAGGCAGTGGCCAGGATCCAGCCCCAGGACCCTAGCTTCAGAGATGAGGCCAGAAGGAGGCTGGAGCAGCTCACCATGCCCCACTGGGCCCTGGGCAGGCTCATGGACCTGGCCGTGGAATTGGCTGGAATGACCCGCTCCACGAGGCCATCGGTTGAGCGCAGGGTGGTGGTAACCATGGCCGCTGATCACGGGGTTGTGGCCGAGGGGGTGAGCAAGTATCCCCAAGAGGTTACCCCCCAAATGGTGCGCAACTTCCTAAATGGTGGCGCTGGTATCAACGCCTTGGCCAGGGTTGCAAGGGCCCAGGTGGTGGTGGTGGACATGGGGGTGGCAGCTCAGATCCAGGAATTGGAACAAAACACTGCCTTCATATCCAGGAAGATAGCCCCAGGAACATCCAACATGGCCAGGGGGCCTGCCATGAGCAAAGATCAGGCCCTGGCCTCCATCGAGACCGGTATATCAATAGCCATGGATCTGGCTTCCAGCTTCGAGCTTTTAGCCACAGGCGACATGGGCATCGGCAACACCACTCCTAGTTCAGCCATAGTCGCGCTTCTCACCGGCGCCTCTGTTGAAGAAGTCACGGGCCGAGGCACCGGAGTGGATGACCGGCAGCTGGCCCACAAGATCTCGGTGATAAGCAAGGCCATCGAGCTCAACGCTCCTGATCCATCGGATCCAATGGATGTGCTCTCCAAGGTTGGAGGTTTTGAGATAGGGGGCATAGCGGGTTTGATACTTGGATGCGCCGCATGCAAGAAACCAGTGATTCTGGACGGCTTCATATCCACGGCAGGAGCTCTCATTGCCCAGGCTCTTTGCCCGGTGTCCACCCATTACATGATCTCCTCCCACAAGAGCGTGGAGCAAGGCCACAGGATCGCCTTGCAAAGACTCGGGCTCAAGCCCCTGTTGGACCTGGACTTGAGGCTTGGAGAGGGCACAGGAGCAGCCCTGGCCATGCCCTTGGTGGAGGCTGCTGTAAGGATACTCACGGAGGTGGCCACATTCGAGGAAGCCTCTATGTCCAAAGCAGCAGATCCAGAAAGAGTCGAATGAGCCTCCATGATTCAAGATTGGCAAATTATGTGGGCCAACTCCACGATGGACTGAGATCAAATGAGGCCTGAGTTTCCCTGTGGGGCCTCTTCTGTTTTAGGCCTAAAAATCCAAAAACTACGGGAGACTTTGGGGGCGTAGCCCCCAAACTCACCGCTCCTGGAGAATGATCTGGGCCAGAAACACTTGAACTGTCCTATTTCCCAGGACACAAAAAAGGCCACGGATATTTATGGATCCGTGGCCAGTGGTCCCAGTGTCACCTTAGGCCTGCATGCCACGCGCCCTGGCCATGGCCTCAAGCCTGGCAATGCGCTCCTCTATGGGAGGATGAGTGCTAAAGAGTCTTACTATGCCCCCTCCAGACAGAGGGTTCACGATGAACATGTGGGAGGTGGCGGGATTTGCATCCATTGGGATCTGCTGAGCTGCCATCTGAAGCTTTCTGAGGGCATTGGCCAAGGAAAGGGGCCTTCCGCATATCCTGGCCCCTGTCTCGTCGGCACCATACTCCCTTGCCCTGGAAATGGCCATCTGCACCAACATGGCAGCTATGGGCCCCACTATCATCATAACGATGGCTGCAATGGGATTTGCAGAGCCCTCCTCATCATCGCTGGACCTTCCTCCGAATATCATGGCCCACTGGGCCATCTGAGCCAGGTAGCTGATGGCTCCTGCTATTGTTGCAGCTACGGTGCCCACCAGGATGTCCCTGTTACGTATGTGCGCCAGCTCGTGGGCCAGAACTCCCTGAAGTTCACCTGGCGAGAGGATCCTGAGAATTCCCGTTGTAACGGCCACGGCAGCATGCTCTGGGTTGCGCCCTGTGGCAAAGGCATTGGGCTGGTCCTGGTCTATGATGTACACCTTTGGCATGGGAAGCCCGGCCTGCCTGGCCAAGTCCCTGACCATGGCGTGGAGCTCAGGGGCCTCTGCCTCGGATACCTGCTGAGCTCCATACATGCGAAGCACTATCTTGTCGCTGAACCAGTAGCTGAAAAAATTCATGGCAAAGGCCATGATCAAGGCTATGGTCATACCCGATCTTCCCCCCAATAAGGCCCCGAAGCCTACTAACATGAGGGTCAGGGTCACCATCAGGACCATGGTCTTGAGCCCGTTCATCTTCTGTATCCCTCCTCTAGTTCATTTTCTGAAAATAGCCCACAAAAAAACCTTCACCGCAATGCTTTGCAGCGAAGGTCTCGCCAGCGGGTATCACCACCGCCGGGCGGCGCCGGCCCGCCCTTTCCAAGGCGAACGTGCTGACGGCCTCCGCCCCCTTAGGCTACTCCCCTTCAACTGACCCCTACTGTCTCATTAAGACACTATGTCGGGGCTGGGGCACCCTATGTTGAGCCACCTTTGCTACCCCCCCCGCTACAAACCTTATTTAAGGGGTCTTTTAACAATAATATAGAAAGCCATCCTCATGTCTGTCAACACCGGATCTTGGTGTAATCTTGGCACAAACACCAGTTGCGTGTCCCACGCACTTGACCGATCATGTCCCCAAAGGCTATAACTGCACCATTGTCTTTCTCATTGGTTTTCTGCCAAGGCAGTTTAAGCAAAACAGTTTGGTCGGCTCTTGGGAACAAAGGCCCGGAAGGAGAAAGTCATGGACCTTGGAGCATTGGGGGAAATCCATTTTACCTGGGATTTTCTGGTTTCTCTTTTGAGCATAGTTGTCATCGATTTGGTTCTGGCAGGGGATAACGCAGTCATCATCGCCATGGCGGTTAGAGGACTTCCTGCTTCCCAGCGCAAGAAGGGTATTATTTTTGGTGCTGGGGCGGCTGTGTTGTTGAGGGTGTTGTGCACCTTTGTGACAGCACAGCTTCTAAGGATTCAATACGTGAAGCTCATCGGGGGCGCTGTAATAATTTGGATTGCCGTAAAGCTTCTGATGGAAGGAGCTCACGAGGAAAAACTTCAGAGGGAGCCCAAGACGATTTGGCAGGCTGTTTGGGTCATTGTGGTTGCTGACATCACAATGTCCATAGACAACATGCTGGCTGTGGGAGGAGCATCCAAGGGAAACCTTTTCCTTTTGCTTTTTGGTTTGGGGTTGAGCATTCCCTTGGTGGTCTTTACAAGCAATCTTCTCTCCATCCTCATGGACAAGTATCCCATCATCGTATACATAGGAGCAGCGATACTGGGAAGGGTAGGCGGGGAGATGATGATCACGGATCCTTTTATCGTGAGGATCCTGAATCCCTCGGTCTATGTTAAGTATGGCACTGAGGCTTTTTTCACTGTCGGAGTTATCGTGTGTGCGAAACTGCTGGTGAGGCGTAAACTGAAGCGTATGGCAGGAGAGCATGGCATCTTGCAAGACCCTGATTCCGCAACAGGAGGAACTTGATGGCCGTCCTATGTGTGTCAAGACAGTTCTCATGCGGCGCGGAGCATATCACCCGGCAAATCGCCGATGATCTGGGTTATGAATATGTGGACAAGGCAAGGCTTGCTGATGATCTTTCAGCTTTTGGGGAAAACTGGAGCGACCTGCTGAAGGATCGGGACGAGTCATGCCCCACCATATGGGAGCGTTATGACAGAGGTTATAAGGCCATGATCAGCCTTGTTGAGGCCAAGATATATGAATACGCATCCAAAGACAAAGTAGTGATTGTGGGAAGGGGATCTCATATTCTGCTGGCAGGATTAGACCCAGTCTTACGTGTCCGCTTTTTGGCACCGGATTGGAAAAGAATAGAACTTCTCATGCAAAGAGAAGATATGGACAGGACAACCGCCGAATGGCTGATGAAAAAGGTGGATCGGGAAAAGGCCTGCTACATACAGGCTAATTATGGGAAATCCTTGGATGATCCCAATGAATTCGATCTGGTTTTCGACACATCCAGACACTCTTCCCAGGAAATCCTTGACCAAGTAATTGATGCTTTGAAGCACAAGGACCAAAGCACATCAAAGCAAGGGTGGCAAAGACTTCAGAATCTGGCTTTGGCGGCTCTTGTGAAGGCCAGGATAGCCGCTGATCCGCGCGTTTTTATCCCCACCATCGAAGTGCAAGAGCAAGGAGGCGCTCTGGTCTTGATGGGAGTTGTACATGGCGAAAAGGAGATGAAGCTGGCTTTGGAAATAGCTCAAGAAGTGGCAGAAAACAAACCATTAATCAATAGGCTTCGCTTCAGACTGGCAGGCCCCATACACTGACCTGACCAAAGCCAGAGATCCCATGGTTTTCCTGCTGGATTGAATGGTTTGCACTGGAGATCATCACCCACACTCAGGGAAAAATGTGGGGTAACTATCCGATGATCTGTGATCAGTTAATTTGGGGGGCCACTGGATTCAGATTCAAAAATGGCCAGATGTGCCTGTAAGCCTGGGGGGCCTGGCCCCCGAGCTTGCAAGCCCAGTAGAGAATTTCGGGTCAGAGATTCTTCAGATAAGGCCCATCCCCTTCAAGACTGAGAGCATTACCGCAGCTGCCATCACAGATCCTATTTGACCTCCTGTGTTGGCTCCCATGGCATGCATCAGAAGGAAATTCTTCTTGTCATACCTTTGTCCCTGAACCTGTACAACTCTTGCGGCCATGGGATAAGCTGAAATACCGGCTGCACCTATCAATGGGTTTACCTTCCCACCAGACAAAGCACACATGAGCTTTCCGAAGCAAACCCCGGCCACTGTATCCAGGCAAATGGCCACAAAACCCAGGCCGAAGATTGCCAGGGTCTGGGTTTTAAGAAATGCGTGCCCCTCCATGGTGCCCCCTATGGCCAGGCCCAAGAAAAGAGTCACTATGTTTGCAATCTCGTTTTGGGAAGCATTGGTAAGGCGCGCTACCACTCCGCATTCCTTCATGAAGTTACCCAGCATTATTGTTCCCATCAGGGGAAGGCCTTTGGGGGCAATGAGTCCTGTTATACAGGTCACCACTATGGGAAAGAGCAGCTTGGTCCTTGCTGAGACGGTTTTCTTCGCTGTGCTCATTTTTATGGTGCGCTCTTTCTGAGTGGTCAGAAGTCGCATTATGGGAGGCTGTATGATGGGCACCAAGGACATGTATGAATAGGCAGCCACAGATACTGCTCCCAGTAGCTGAGGGGCATACTGGGAGGTCACGTATATTGCGGTAGGGCCGTCACAAGCTCCGATAATGGCTATGCTTACGGCCTCTAACTCGGGAAAGCCTAAAGCCAATGCCAGAAGTAATGTAAAGAAAATCCCAAACTGCCCCGCTGCTCCCAAAAGTAGAATCTTGGGATTTTCCAACAAAGGGGTAAAGTCTGTCATTGCTCCGATTCCGACAAAGATGAGAAGCGGAAAAAGCTCGTTGCTTATACCCATATCGTAAAAGATCCTCAGTAGACCTCCTGGCTCCATCAGATCACTGAGAGGAATGTTCACCAGCACACATCCGAATCCTATGGGCACAAGCAAAAGGGGCTCTACTTCCTTCTTGACCCCCAGATAGATCAAGAACCCGCCCACTACGAGCATAACCATATTCGGCAGACCCTGTGAAAACAAATACTGAGTGCCACTCACAAGGCCTGACAGCCCGGCCAGAACACTCTCTATCATGACGATCTCTCTCCTATCTGCTGTTCTTTGGGGAGTTCTGCTCTGAGGCAATGGGGAAGATTTTCTTAAGAAGGGTCATGAGAAGGCTCAATATCCACAGTGTGATGAGTGTCCCGCCCATACCCACTATCATCATGGTAAGACCAAATGTCCACTTATCCATACGTTTTCTCCCAACGACTAGAAGTAATGCTGAGAAACGTCCGATGGGACCGGGCAATTTTAGAACAAAAAAGTTCTGGGGTCCAGTACCCTTGGGTGGCTCAGTACAGAGGCATGACAGCCAGGACTTCTATTGGCTTTCTTGGCAATTTCATCGTTAGGTTGCCAACCTTGCACAAAGCTCTGCCACCCTCCTGCCCAGCTTTCTGGCGTTTTCCGCTGCTCCCACATCGGGGGCTCCAACGCATGCCACACCATAATGACCTGTGGCATCCAGCGGGTCGCCCACCACTACCATGCCGTAGATGAGCATGCACTGGAGTATGGATAACATGGTGGT
Organism: bacterium; assembly: GCA_037481695.1. Taxonomy (NCBI): domain Bacteria; species bacterium. The sequence continues at coordinate 84,635 of JBBFLE010000013.1, forward strand.
CTCTTTCCCACCTGTGGGATCCCCTGATGTTGCAAATGCAGCCCCTACCTTGTTGGCCATCTTTTTTCTGACCCCCACGAACTCATCGAAAACCCTCTTGAGCTCCGAGGCCATGCCGCCAAAGTAAACTGGAGAGCCCGCAATGATGCCCGAGGCTGCCACGAAGTCCTCCTTGGTCACATCAGAAGGCGTCTTTAACAAGGCTTTGGCTCCAGGCACAGATTCCACTCCTTCTGCCACGAACTGAGCCAGCTTCCTTGTGTTGCCGCCCTTGGAGTAATAAAGGATCAGTATGTCCATGGTATACCCCCTTGGCAAAGTCCCAAGCTGCATTTGCCATAGATATCATTTTCTTCCAAGCCATGGCAAGGCTCTCCAAGATCAATGAAAACACCTTTAGGATAACCTATAGGTGTGTCAGGACCCGATTCCATCGGAAGCAGCATCCCAGGGCCTAGCGCCTTTGTGGCTTGGATGCCATAATATGGGGCGTCGGGTGTTTACCGGCATAAGACTCGCTTGGACTGAATTTTTCAGACAATAAGACAATGCTTCAAACAGGGAAATAGGAGTATGGCATTTCGTTTTCTTTTGGCCGCCATCGTAGCACTCATGTTTTTTTTCTGCTTTTCCATTGCCCCTCACGCCCAGGACCGGGAGACCAGTTTCCAAAAGTGGCTTGAGGCCCTCAGGGCAGAGGCCTTGTCCCTGGGAATATCCAGCAGCACTTTGGAAACTGCCCTCTTGGGGCTTACCCCCATTGACAGGGTCATAGAATTGGATCGGTCACAGCCAGAAGTGAAGCTGACCCTGGAGGAGTACCTGGCACGTCTGGTCACAGAGGCCCGCATCCTAAGCGGAAGGCATCACCTAGCCCAGCACAGGGAGCTATTCCAGGAGGCCCAGGCCAAATATGGCGTCCCGGCCTCAGTGCTGGTAGCTCTCTGGGGCGTGGAGTCAGATTATGGAAGGCTCCCTGGCAAGTTTCCTGTGATAGCATCGGTGGCCACCTTGGCCTACGATGGAAGAAGAGGCAGCTACTTTCGAAAGGAGCTACTCTTGGCCCTCAGGATCTTGGATGAGGGGCACATCCGTTTGGATGAGATGACAGGCTCCTGGGCAGGTGCCATGGGGCACTTTCAGTTCATGCCCTCCACCTTTGTGGATTATGCCCTTGATGCTGACGGAGATGGCCGCAAAGATATCTGGAACAACTTGCAGGATGCCGTGCATTCTGCGGCCAATTACCTGGCCTCCATGGGGTGGAAGCCAGGCCTGCCATGGGGAGTGGAGGTGCGCCTTCCCAAGGGATTCAACAATAACAAGCTGGGACCCGAGGCCAAGAGATCCTGTGAGGCATGGAAATCCATGGGCCTGACCTTTGTTGACGGAAAGCCCCTGAAACTGGACTGGGAAACAGATGCCTGGGTGGTGGCCCCCCAGTGGCCCAAAGGAAGGGCATTCCTGGTCAACCGCAATTATAGAGCCGTGTACAGGTGGAACCCATCCCACTCCTTTGCCATAGCCGTGGGCATCCTGTCTGACCGGATAGCCCGCAATTCACACAATCCATGAGGAGGCGAGCATATGGACCCTTTCTTGAGCCAGGAACAACTCGAGATCCAGAAAGCTGCCAGGAAGTTTGCCCTTGGGGAATTCCCCCAGGTAGCCGAGGAACTAGACCGGGAGGAGCGATATCCTTTTGATCTTCTCAAGAAGGCAGCTTCCCTAGGTTTCATAGGCGCATGGGTGCCAGAGACTTACGGTGGACCAGGCTTGGGTTTTCTTGAGGCCAGCCTCATCACAGAGGAGTTCTGGAGGGTGGATCCTGGGTGTTCTTCCATATTGTCTGCCTGTTTCGGGGGCCAGATGATCCTTTATTTCGGCACAGAGGAACAAAAAAGAAAATACCTGAGCCCCGTACCAGCAGGTGAGAAGATCATGGGCTCGGCCATTACCGAGCCCAATGCTGGAAGTGATGTGGCAGGTATCAGAACTCGGGCCATCAAGCAGGGAGACCATTTCCTCATAAACGGCACCAAGATGTTCATAACCAATGCCACCATAGCCGACTATTTCGTGGTGCTTTGTCAGACAGACCCAGATGAACAAAAGCGCCATGCACGCTTCAGCGTGCTGTTGGTTGAAGCGGACACCCCCGGCCTGAGCCGCCGCAAGATCCACAACAAGCTCGGCATAAGGGCATCGGACACCGGGGAGCTCATCTTCGAGGATGTGCGGGTGCCCGAGGAAAATCTGGTGGGCCAAAGAGGCAGGGGTTTTTACCAATTCATGGATTTCTTTGATCGCACCAGGGTGAATGTGGCCTCCCAGGCCGTGGGTTTGGCACAGGGAGCCCTGGACAGAGCCATCTCTTACTCCCGTCAAAGGGAGGTTTTCGGCTCCACTTTGGCCTCCTTGCAGGTCACTCAGTTCAAGCTGGCCGAGATGGCAACCCGCGTTGAAGCCTCCCGTGCCCTGGTCCGCCAGGCTGCCTGGAAGTTGGATCGGGGAGAGGTGGACACCCGGCTCATAGCCATGGCCAAGTGGTTCTCTGGGGAGACGGCCGTAAGGGTTGCCGACGAGGCCTTGCAGATCCACGGCGGCTACGGCTTCATAGGGGAATATGACATATCGAGGCTTTACAGGGACGCCAAGATAGTAGAGATTTACGAGGGCACCAAGGAGATAGAAAAGACAATAATCGGCAGAAGGCTCCTTAAGGACTGACCCAGGCAGGCGGCCTGCAGGGTATCATCTTCTCAGGCCGCCTCTGAAACCGCCCTTTCCTGTTCAGAAAAGCCTTCCCAAGATATTGTGGTCATTTCCTCCTGATTCGAGCATATGTTGTGGAAAGAAGCTTGACTTTGGGTACTTCAGGTCTATAATGAAGTGCCTGGGCTAAACTCTCTTGAGCATCCGGCTTCAACGGGGGATCACCCCTAAGGGGTGGCCTGGTGCGGAGGTTTTGCTCCGCAAGATCAAGTTTTGAGAGGTATGGGTATGGCTTTCACCAAGAATACCTTGAAACTTACACCCAATGCCCTGAGGGTGCTGGAGAGGCGCTATCTCACCAGGGATGAAAGCGGCAGATTGGTGGAGACACCTGAGGAGATGTTCAGGCGGGTGGCCAGAGCCGTTGCCCAGGCTGACGAGGAGCCTGATCAGGCAGAGGAGATCTTTTTCCATATGATGGCCTCTTTGGAGTTCCTGCCCAATTCCCCAACACTCATGAACGCCGGGAAGGATTTGGGGCAGCTTTCGGCTTGTTTCGTGCTCCCTGTGGACGATTCCATGGAGAACATTTTTGAGTCAGTAAAGCACACTGCCATGATCCACAAGTCAGGTGGTGGGACCGGATTTTCTTTCAGCCGTTTGAGGCCCAAGGGATCCACGGTGGCCTCCACCGGAGGGGTTTCCAGCGGACCGGTTTCCTTCATGAAGGTCTTTGACACGGCCACAGATGTCATAAAACAGGGCGGGAAAAGGCGCGGGGCCAACATGGGGATTCTCAGGGTGGATCACCCCGACATTCGGGAGTTCATATATGCCAAAGAGGACCCCAGCCGCTTCAACAACTTCAATCTCTCTGTGGCCATCACCGATGCCTTCATGGAGGCTCTGGAAAAAGGGGATAATTACGATCTTGTGGATCCCCATACAGGAAGGGTTGTGGATTCTGTATCGGCGCGGGAGATCTTCGAAGAAATAGTAAACCAGGCCTGGAAAACAGGAGACCCTGGGGTACTTTTTATTGACAGGATCAATCACGACAATCCCACCCCCAGCCTGGGGGAGTTTGAAGGCACAAACCCTTGCGGGGAGCAACCCTTGCTGCCTTACGAATCCTGCAATCTGGGCTCCATTAACCTGGCCAAGATGGTCAAACGCCAGGCAAGACGTTGGGTGCTGGATGAAAAACGCTTGGATCTCTTGGTGGCCCAGGCTGTGCGATTTCTGGACAACGTCATAGAGGTGAACCGCTATCCCCTCCCACAGATCGAGGAGATGACAAAAGCCAACCGGAAGATAGGCTTGGGAGTCATGGGCTTCGCGGATCTACTCATCATGCTCCAGATTCCCTATGATTCACCAGAAGCTGTCCGCATGGCCCGGCGGGTCATGTCCAGAATAAGGAGAAAGGCCAGGGAGGCCTCTGCCAGCTTGGCTCAGTTGCGAGGTCCCTTCCCCAATTATCCCAGAAGCGTGTACCCAGGGAAGAACATTCCGCCTCTTCGCAATGCCACCACCACCACCATAGCCCCCACGGGTACTCTTAGCATCATTGCCGGTTGTTCCAGCGGCATAGAACCATTGTTTGCGGTATCTTACATCAGGAAGGTCCTGGATAACGAAGAGCTCTTGGAAGTGCATCCTCTTTTCGTGGAAGTGGCCAAGAGAAGGGGTTTTTACAATGAAAGGGTCATGAGGGAGGTGGCTGCCAGCGGAAGCCTCAAGTCCTTTGAAGACATTCCCGAGGACATAAGACGGATTTTCGTCACGGCTCACGACATAACGCCCGAGTGGCATGTAAAGATCCAGGCTGCGTTTCAGGAGCATACTGACAACGCGGTTTCCAAGACCGTTAATTTCCCTCACGATGCCACTCCCGAAGATGTGGCAAGGGTCTACTGGCTGGCTTACAGGCTAGGTTGCAAAGGGGTCACCATCTACAGGGACAGGAGCCGAGATTCTCAGGTCCTCAATATCGGGCGCTGCACCCCTTCGGAAATAGCCCAGATCCAATCCGCCATCGCAGAGCCGCCTATGGCGGCAGCCGCCTCCCCTGCTGTGTACCCACAACCGAGCAAAGGTTTGCCTCGTGTGGCGCCCAGGCCCAGGCCGCCTGTCACACAAGGGGTCACAGAGAGGATCGGAACAGGTTGCGGCAAACTTTATGTGACCGTCAACCACGACGAAGAGGGTATATGCGAGGTTTTTGCCCAGATGGGCAAGTCAGGAGGATGCGCAGCATCCCAGATAGAAGGCATAAGCCGCCTGATCTCTCTGGCCCTTCGCTCCAGAGTCAGCATGGAAGCCATAATAAAGCAGATAAAAGGCATCAGGTGTCCTGCACCTCTTTGGGCCAAGGGGGGAATGGTGCTGTCTTGTGCAGATGGAATTGCCAGGGTCCTGGAGCATCAAAGTGGCAGTAATGGTCAGCAAGCAGGCCGCGAAAAACCCAAGTCTTTGGGGGCTGAAGCTTCAGGTTCCTGGGCGCTTCCCAAAGGAGGAGACCCCCAAGGGGTGATAGTGGGATCCTGTCCCGATTGCGGAGGGGCCATAGAACACGCCGAGGGATGTGAGGTGTGCCGTTTCTGCGGATTTACCAAGTGTGCATAACTGAGCAGTTCTCCTTCCCCCAATCCCTTTCTTTGCCTTGGTGCCTCGAAGATCTTTTGTGAGAAGCTCAATGTCCGGGATTGAGAAAAATGCTCCTCCTCAATCATGCTGGTGGAGCAAGAAATGGCCATGGATGTGGCGATGGGCTTTCCCGTCGTGACGATGCAGATGTTCGTGGATCAGATTCACCCGCAGAAGCAGTTGTTGATCTTCCAGTATTTGATCTGCTGGCCCCATCCTCTCCAGCCTATGTTCTTCGGACAAAACAGCCACTTGAGCGTGCAGCTCCTGGACCAATCCCAAATCATGGGTTGCCACAACCAGGCTCTTTCCTGCCTCGTGAAGTGCCAAGAGAAGCTCCACCAGAAAGCTCTGGGTTCGAGGGTCCAGGCCGTTTGTGGGCTCATCAAAGAGCAGAAGCTCTGGATTCATGGTCAGGACAGAGCCTATGGCCACCTTTTTTTTCTCTCCACCTGAGAGCATGTAGGTGGGCCTCTTGGCCAGATCCCCCATGGACAACATCTCTAGGATTTCCATGCTTCTGTGTCTGGCCTCTTCTGGAGAAAGACCCAATTGCAATGGCCCGAACATCAGCTCTTCCATCACGGTGGGGCAGAAAAGCTGCACCTCAGGGTCTTGAAACACATATCCAACTCTGGACCTGAAGAAATTCCGAAACTCCCTGTCTCTCAAAGAAGCCTCATTTACGAGCCGATTTCTGAACCAAACCTTACCTTGGTCCGGATGAAGCACTCCGCCCATGATCTGAAGCATGGAGGACTTTCCGCTGCCATTGGCTCCTATTACCGCAAGCCTTACACCCTCTTCCAGGGAAAGGCTCAAACCTTCCAGGGCCGCAATGCGACCATAATACTTAAGAGACACATCCTCCATCCTCAAGAGTTCTGCCACCCCAGGCTCCTCTTACAGAAATGCTATCAGCCCAACCAAGACCACCATCATCCCTATGCCGAACAGATCCCCAGCAGCCAATCCCCCAAGGGGTTCCACCCGGACCTGGCCTGAGAATCCCCTGGACTGCATGGCCCTGAAAATCTCCTGGCAGCGAAGCTGTGTCTTTTCAAAAACAAAGGCAATACCATGGGCCGTCCACTTACGGGTTTCTGCGGAGCTCGTCCCCTTTACCAGCCTTGCTGATCTGGCCCTGTGCATCTGCTCCACCAGGTTCACCAGCACAAAAATATACCTGTAGGTCAACAAGATCACCCAAACCAAGGTATCAGGCAATTTGAAATGCTTCAGCGCCCTGACTATTTCCGTGAAGGAAGTGGTGTTGAGAACCAGCAGGGTTACGGTGACAGAATTCATGATGCGCAGTCCAAGTACGGCCACTGCCCCAAGCCCCCCCCTGGTAAACCCCACGGTCTCCTCCACATGAAACCAAAGAAACCTGGCAGGCTCTTTGAGGTGCAAAACAGGAATCAAGACCTCACCCTTATTTACCAGGTTCAGGGCCGATGGGGCTGGAAGGAGAATTCCGAATAAAACTGCCAACAGGATTGCCCTGCCTTGAACTTCTCTCAGGGGTATTTTGGAAAGCAGGGTCAACCCCAAAAGAATTGAGCCCAAAAGCAGCTGGGCCCCAAGGCCCTGCTTGAGGCTGGCCATTACCACAGTGGTTGCTATGAGAGCCAACTTGACCCTGGGGTCCAGCTTCTGAAGAAGCCCATTTTTTACAGCCAGATCCCACTGTACGTAGAGCCTTCTTACCATAGCGCATAGCTGAGCAAGGGCCTTTTCCATAAAAGAAATTGACCCCCCTTGGCCCGGGCCAATAACTCCGGGGGAAGGGGGGTCTTGAAGAAAAGGCGGCAAGCGCTTCAAGTCAGACATCTAGAAGTATACCGAGACTGTGGAAATCAACCTGAATTTCTCCAGGCCCTCGGCTCCCTGTTGATCTCTCTTCTCGTTCAACCATTTGGCCAGTGGAAGCTTGACCCCTATGCCCAGGTTCATATTCTGAAGACTCGGGAAGGAAAAACGAAAACCAGGGGTCACGTAAAGTATGGTACCTCCGGTGGCCTGCTGCTTTATGCTGAATTCCTCGTCCCTGGCCACATTTAGAAGGTTGAGCTCAAGAATTCCGTCTATCTTGTTCACAAAGGCCTCTGGCTTCCCCCATAGCTCGTACACCCCTGCCAGATTGAATCTGAACTCGTTTCCGAACTTGAAATGTTCTCTTTCCGTGAAAACATCATAGCCCATGTCTGCGGTCATGGAAAAAGGTCCCCAAATCTGTCTTGAGGCTGCGAAGCCCACGTTGAATGAAGGGCTTCCAAAACCAGGCTGCATGCCCGGGTCTATCTCGCCTCCCAGCTTTTCCTTCCACTTCCCGGTGGGAAATGTTGCCCCTGCAATGAAAGCAAAGTATGTGGTACCGCTGCCCTCCAGTGTGGTGGCAGTGTCCTCCATGGAATTCAAACTCCAGCCCTTTTGGGGATTGTAGTTGAAACCCAAGGAGAAGTTAACCTTCACATCACCTATGCCGTCGAGGGTGCCCAGTGTGTCCTGCCTCTTTACATTGTATGGAAGAAAAAGGCTCCCCATGAGCCAAGGGGTTATACCGTAGGAGAATCCCAGGTTGAAAAACGAAAAGGAATCCTTGTTCTCTGGCTCGAAACGGCCCCATTTACGCCATTGAACCTGTTCAAAACGGCTGGAAACCACTATCCCACCTTGGGGAAGTGTGAGAGGAGAGTTGGCCTCCAGAGGACTGCCAGGCCCAAGGGCAAGGCTAACCCCTCCGTGGTGGGACCAGCCCGAGTGGGGAATCAGAGCCAGAAACAGAACCATCACCAGCCAAGCTACTCTCAGAATCATCTTCTCTTCTCCTGGGATGAGATTGGTCCTTCTGGACGAGGCTTTTGCCCTTTCATGTTGGGATTCTTCCCAGCTGTTTTTCGCATCAACCTGGATGACCACCCTTGCCAGGTTCCTGGTCACCCAGTTGTCTCAGACCTTTTACGGGATTTCCACCATGCGTATATGCCAAAAAACCCTATTATGAGGCTAAGTCCGGTTATGAGCCTTGTATGGGTGGCCACGAGGGGTTTGCTGAAGCCCTCCAACTCCATGGCCTGATTCACCCTGAAATCTATGGTGATTCCGTGAAAACCGTGGGCCGACTCCCTCAGCACCTTCACCTTCCACTCCCCAGGCCTATCTGGAAGCAAGGACAGACAGCCTCTTCGGTCTGTACGGCCTATTTGGTAGGGCTCAGTGTCCCCTGGGCCGAAGACCTCGTACTCGGCGTAGTTGGCCGGGTCTTCGGGTGCGTAAAAGACGCGGATTGTCATGCCCTTGGACTCCACCGTGTAATGGATGGTGTGGGCTGCAGCCTCTGGCCTCAGATGGGAGACCCACAGGGCACATATAGAAACAAAAAGGATTCCCACCATCTTGCCTGTTGACACACAATTCCGGCCTTTCATTGGCCCACCTCGAAGGACAGGGTGGCAGTAACGCTCAGAAAGTCGGCCTCAGGGTCACCGCTTAGGGGTTGCTTGCAGGTCACGGCCACCAGTTGAGTGCCTGAGGAAAGGGGGACTTTGATCATTCCATTGGAGTCCGTTTTGCCTATCTTCTGATGATCAGATCCCGTGACCTCGGCCCCCTCAATGGGCTTTCCTTGGAAAAAGACCTGCACCGTAAGACTCTTCCCTTTTGTCTCAAAGGGATCCTCAAGGGGCACTATGTCAAGAGCAACCCCCTCCAGAGGCTTGAGCACGACCTTTCCTCCTGCAAGAAGCCTCTTGGCATGATTCAGGGATCTTATGGCCTCCACCACTCGACTGGCCTTGCTCTTGCCCACGTTTTTCCATCCATAGATGGTCTTGCACCAGTACCCGTTGTCCACCTCGGCATGGACAAGTGAAGCCTCTTCTGAGAGGGTCAGGGCCACAGCATTTTCTTTCTTTTCTTTAGCCACCGGAATCTTTGAGCCAGATTTGTCCAAGGCCCAGACTGTCTTGACATTGTCTACATTGAATTGGGCACGTTGGGGTCCATGTCCGAATACCAGCAAGAGCTCCTGTCCTTTTCCCTCGATCCAGAACTCATGGGCCTCAGCTGCCCCAGACATCCCGGCTACAGAAAGGCCCACAAAGACCAATGCCGCCTTCCATGCAGAAAGGCTCCGTGTCCCGAGTTTCCTGACAAAGCCTAGGACCAAGACTGTCAAAGCCGCCTCCAAAGCCCCCAAGGCAATCAAATGGGGAAGAATCACCGCAGGCAGGGTTATCTCCAGACCATAAGGGAAATAAGGAGGGTTGGGAGAGCCGGGATGAATCAGGGGCTGGATTCCCAGCTCCAAAGCTGTCATCAGAGCCCCAGCATTTACTCCCACATATCCGGCCATAGCCCCTCCCATTATGTGGCGCCAGCCAAAGCTGCTGCCTGTCCCATGAGGGCTATTTACCCTTGTGATCTCACGGGAGCCTGATACCAACCTGTAGGCCAAGTACCCGGCCATCCCGCCCACAAACCCCATGTTGAAGCAGTTTGCCCCAAGAGATGTGATCCCCCCGTCTCCGAAGACAAAAGCCTGTATGCCCAAGGCCACAGAAACCGCCAGCACACAAGCCCAGGGGCCCAGCAGCACAGCCACCAGACCCGAGCCCGCCAGGTGTCCTGTGGTGCCACCGGGAAGAGGAATAGCAAAGACCATCACACACAGGCTAAAAGCTGCGGCCATGGCCAAGTAAGGAATCTGGAGGAGGCTTAGATCCTTTTTAAGCCTTCTTGAGGCATAGTACCAGATCGGGCCCATGGCGGCCCAAAGCCCCCCGTAAGTGGCTGGCCCCAGATAGCCGTCCGGAATGTGCATGGCAGACCTCCATGAACAGGATCTACAAAGCCATGGGCAAAAAAATAAGCCACGAGGGCTCTAGACCTTCTGGTCTTGCAGCTAGCCTTCGTGGCTTGAGCTATAGAATACTCACCTTTGCATGCTTGTCAAGGTGCAATCTGTGATTAAAGGCATTTTGGAGACCGAGAGACCATGGAACCTCTTTCTAAGACACAATGATCTCCAACCTGGATCTCTGGATTGACAACCTTGATGGGCTGATGAGATATTTGACAAGAAATTCCTGTGGCCCTGAAGGGCTTGGTGGATTGCTTGGGTCGAGACCGCGGAAGAGCGGGCTGAAGTCCGCATGGGGTCCTGGCCCTTATTAGTTTGGAGGGCCCGGGACATGGGAGGTATTCGTGAAGATCTGCGTGGTGGATGGCCAGGGAGGAGGTATAGGCAGCGCCATAGTAAAGAGGCTCAGGGAAACATTGGGGGATAAGGTTGAGATAATAGCCCTCGGCACCAATGCCATTGCCACCGCCGCCATGCTAAAGGCTGGAGCCAACAAAGGGGCCACAGGGGAAAACGCTGTGGTCAGGACCGTGGCCAGGGTGGAAGTAGTAGTGGGATCCATAGGAGTTATCATGGCCCATTCCATGATGGGGGAGCTGACACCCTGTATGGCTGAGGCCGTGGCACTCTCTCCAGCCCTCAAGATTCTTATTCCCATGACCCAGGAGCGAGTGCATGTGGTTGGGGTAAGCCCTCAACCACTACCCCACATGATAGAAGAAATCATTGCTTTACTCAGAAAGGAGGTGGATGGCCGAGATGTGTGAAGCCAACGCCTATTTGCTCAAGGGGGACCAGGAGGAATTGGTCATGGAGGCAGTGGATGTATTGGAACCCAGGGGGGAAGAGTTGTATCTCAAGAGTATTTTCGGGGAGCAGAAGTTCCTGCGGGCCAGGCTCAAGAGCACCTCTTTGGTGGAACACAGGATACTCTTGGAGCCATGCCCGTAAGGTATGTTTTTTTAATTGAAGCAGGGCTCTAAAAACCGGCTCTGGTGAGGGTTCTCCCGAAGCTGGTGCCGAGACTCCGGCAGAGCCCCTGGGCTCAAACCAATGACCGGAGAGCTTAAGCTGCATTTTTTGTCTTGACAAGGGCAAGGGATTTTGCTCTCATAGTGATCAAGTTTTACCAAGGGAGCAGTGGTGGTGTTCCAGGCGATGCCCCAAAACATAGGGTTGATTACAGAGCCGCGGTCAGGGCGAGTTATTAGCCTCGTCCTTATCGTAGTCCGTGGGGGCCCGTCGCCTGGTCCGTGAAACATGAAATAGCGCGGATCAAGGCCGCGGGCACCAGGCGATGCCCGCGGCCTTTTTGTTTGCATGAAGGCCGCCGGGCAAAACCGGCGGCCTTTTGTTTTGGAAATCTTTTTGGAAAGGGAGGTGGGAATTCCCTATGGCAACTACGGGCTCACAGGTCTTTTGGGAATCCCTTAAGCGTCAGGGTGTGGATGTGATCTTCGGCTATCCTGGAGGGGCGGTCATCCATCTCTACGATGAGCTGCTAAGGGTCCAAGGGCTCCGCCACATCCTAGTACGACATGAACAGGCTGCAGCACACGCCGCAGACGGCTTTGCAAGGGCTACGGGTAGAGTGGGGGTGTGTCTGGCCACCTCAGGGCCCGGCGCCACAAACCTGGTCACAGGCCTGGCTGCAGCACATGCCGACTCGGTGCCCGTTGTGGCTTTCACGGGCCAGGTGGCCACAGCTCAGTTGGGCAGGGATGCCTTTCAGGAGGTGGATATAGTCGGGATCACCCGCACCTGTACCAAGCATAACTACCTGGTAAGAAACCCTGCCGAACTGGCGGGCATAATAGAGGAAGCCTTCCAGGTGGCTGCCAGCGGAAGGCCAGGGCCAGTCCTGGTGGACATACCAAGGGATATCCTGAGCGCACAGTGTCCCCCCCAGGGGAGCTTCTCTGCAAGTAATTACAGGAAAAATGTCAAAGGATTGGGGCATCCCTTGCAAGTCAGAAGGGCTTGTGAAGCCTTGCTGCACTCACGAAGACCCTTGATATGCGCAGGGGCGGGAGTCTTGCAAGGCGCAGCTCAAGAAGAGCTCCTGGCCTTGGCCCAGCTGGGGCGCATCCCGGTGGTGAACACCTTTTTGGGCTTGGGCTCTTTTCCTTCCGGCCAGGATCTTTTCCTGGGCATGTTGGGCATGCACGGCACCTTTGGGGCCAACATGGCCGTGACCCACTGCGATTTGCTCATGGTTGTGGGATGCAGACTTGATGACAGGGCCACCGGAAGAGTGGATCTCTTTGCTCCTCATGCCAAGATAATCCACATAGACGTGGATCCCACATCCATAGGCAAGACAGTGAGGGCCCACATACCCATAGTGGGAGACTCCAAGCTAGTGCTCAATCAGATTCTTGGAATGCTAAGGGCCTCCAACACGTCGCAATTTCAAGACAAACAGGAGTGGCTTGAAAAAGTCCAGATGTGGAAAAAATCCAATCTTCCGGCTGTTTCCCCAAACGGCCGGATCAAACCCCAGGAAGTGATCCGAGAGCTGAGCAACCTTACTAGTGGTGAGGCCATAGTTGCCACGGAAGTGGGTCAGCACCAGATGTGGACCGCTCTGTACTATGGCTTCCAGAAACCCAGAACCCTTCTCTCCTCAGGGGGACTTGGAGCCATGGGCTACGGACTTCCGGCCGCCATAGGGGCCCAGGTGGCCTTCCCGGACAAGACCGTGGTGGACATTTCAGGGGACGGTAGCTTCCAGATGAACATGCAGGAACTGGGGACCCTGGTGCATTACGGCCTGCCCGTGAAGCTGGTGGTCTTGAATAACGGCTCCTTGGGGATGGTCAGACAGTGGCAGTCCATCCTCTTCGAAGGCAGGCTCAGTCAAACAATGTTGCCAGGGAAACCTGACTTGGTGCGCCTGGCAGAGGCTTATGGAATCAAGGGCCTGCGTGCCACCCAACCCCAAGAGGTGGCTTGCTGCCTCAAGGAGGGCCTGGAGAGCGACGGACCTGTATTGATGGAGTTCCTGGTGGATCCTGAGGAGCAGGTGTACCCCATGGTGCCGCCAGGAAAGGGGCTTTCAGAAATGCTCCTTGCTCCTCCTTACACGGCACAGGAAGAGTTGGATCTGGCGGGCAGGAGATGAGCCATGGAAGCAGGCGGGCAAAACAGAGAGCTCCCAAGACCTTATTTGGTCTCCATACTGGTGAACAACAGACCTGGTGTCCTGGCCAGAGTGGCAGCCCTTTTCAGTGCAAGGGGATACAACATAGAAGGCCTTACAGCAGCCCACGCAGAGGGCCCGGACCGATCCAGGATAGCCTGTGTGACCATGGGGGACGTTCACACAATGGAACGCATAGTGAAACAACTTAGAAATCTGGTGGAAGTCATAGGAGTCTCCCACGGTCCCTTGGAGGGCTCCAAGCTGTTGGGCAGGGAGATGATCCTGGTGAGAGTGGGTGCCCGAAGTCTGTCCAGGGAAATCTTAAAAGTGGTCAGGAAATTCAATGCCCGTGTGTTAGCCAAAGATCCTGGCCGTATCATCTTGGAGGCCACGGGAGACAGTTCCAGACTTGAATGTTTTCTTCAGGAGCTTGAGCCTTACAAGGTTCAAGAAGTGGCACGAAGCGGGCCTGTGGTCATGCGTGGGCATTCACGACGGCCAAGAAATGGCTCCAAGGCCAAGGGAGGCATTGACCGGGAAAACTCCTCTTGAGTGACAACCTCCCTAGCTCAGATGCCCAGACCCAGAAGCTCTTGGAACTGTAATGTTCAGGATCTCTTGGGTAACAGTGCACAGGAAGTTCCTTGGTCATGTGAGTGAATGGGCCTCATCCGCAGGCTGTGAGCAACATGGGCTTGAGTGTTTTACAGGAAGGCACTGGGCAGGAAGCCTTCAGAAAACAGGAGAAAGGAGTGAAGAGTAAATGGCAAGGATCGATTTCGGGGGTGTAATGGAAGAAGTGGTGAACCTCAAGGAATTCCCTTTATCCAGGGCCAGGTCTGTTCTCAAAGACGAGGTGGTGGCTGTGTTGGGCTATGGTGTACAGGGACAGGGACAGAGCCTGAACATGAAAGACAATGGAATAAAGGTTGTGGTGGGCCAGAGGCCTTCCACTCCTTCCTGGGACAAGGCCATTGAGGATGGATGGGTCCCAGGCCAGAATCTGTTCCCATTGGAAGAGGCTGCAAGCAAAGGGACCATAATTCAGTTCTTGCTCTCGGATGCAGGACAGATGCTCTTCTGGCCCAGACTGAAGCCTCATCTGAGTGCTGGTAAGGCTCTCTATTTTTCCCACGGCTTTGCAGTCACTTTCAGGGACCAAACCGGTGTGGTACCTCCTGGAGATGTGGATGTGATCCTGGTGGCCCCCAAAGGCTCGGGGCTTTCACTGAGACGTAATTTTCTCGAGGGAAGCGGTGTCAACAGCAGCTTTGCCATCTTCCAGGATGCCACTGGCAGGGCCAGGGAAAGGGTCTTGGCTCTGGGTATCGCCATTGGATCAGGTTATCTTTTCCCCACCACCTTCGAAAAAGAGGTTTACAGTGACCTGACAGGCGAGAGGGGAGTCTTGATGGGGGCGCTGGCCGGGATCATGGAGGCCCAGTACAACGAGCTTCGCCGTCAGGGGCACAGCCCCAGCGAGGCCTTCAACGAAACAGTGGAAGAGCTTACTCAGAGCCTGATAAAGCTGGTGGCCGAAAAAGGCATGGACTGGATGTACGCCAATTGCAGCGCCACGGCCCAAAGGGGAGCTTTGGACTGGAAGGACAGGTTCCGTGACGCCGTAGCACCTGTGTTCCAAGAACTCTATAAAAGGGTCAAGGACGGCACAGAGGCCAGGATAGTGCTGGAGAAAAACAGCAGTCCGGATTATAGAAAACAACTGGATGAGGAGCTCTCCCGGATGGCAAACTCCGAGATGTGGAAAGCAGGAAAGACTGTCAGGGAACTCAGGCCCGAGAACTGGGAAAGGCAGGAGGCCCGGGGAGAAATCCGGGCTGGTGCTTGAGCTCGGGGATCATGGCTGGATTGGCCTCGGTCCGCACTCTGGAATAAGGCGCAAGCTGACCCTGGTAGCGAGAAACGGGGCGGGGGATCCTGTACCCTCCCGCCCCTTTGTTTAGAATTTTTCTTCAATTCCCTTTATTTGCACCTGGGGTTACCGGTCTCCGCCGGCGGTACGGTGATCTCCTCAGCAGGAATGATGAACGGTTTGCCTATGTATGGAAAATCGAAAAAATCGCTCTTGGGCTCAATGACGGCAGCCACACCCGGGCTTATCATCTGGTGATCGCAGGCCCTCATGGTCACCTGCCCCCAAGGCATCTGGTAGGTCATGCCCTCCCATGCCTGGATGATCTTATCCGCCTCCGTGCTGCCCGCTTTCCTGATCACATCGGCCAACCACTGTATCGACCAGTAGCACCTTCCCATGGAAAGATCAGGCCAGATAAATCCCACGTCCTTCCCCTTGTTCCTCTCATGCCACTCCTGTATGAACTGTTTGTTCTCCGGGGTGTCGATGGTCATCATGTAGGAATCTGCTGTGACATGACCGATGGCTGCCTCCTTGACCACTTGCATGCGGTACGCATCGTTTAGGAAATAATTCCCGGTGATGCACTTCCAACCCAGAGAAGCTCCTGTCCTTATGAGGTTGTCCAGGTCAGGACCGTAGTTACCTGTGAGCACCACCTCCGCACCAGAGGCTATGATCTTGCTGATGTAGGGGGCAAGATCTTTCTGACCTATGGGGTGGTACTCCTCTCCCACCAGTTGAGCCCCGGGAATCCTCTCTAGCTTTTTCTTGAAACCCTCGGCAGCCTCTCTGCCAAAGGCATAGTCCTGGCACAGGATGTAAAACTTCCTGAACTTGGTATGGTTGGCAAAATAGCTTACTACAGCTGCTGAGTGCTGGTCTGTGTTCAGACAGGCCCTGAACATATAAGGATTGAACTCCTTTCCTGTTATGCTGGCAGCCTCTGTTCCATATGTGAGGAAGATCTTCTTGTACTGTTCCGCCACTTTCATCATAGCAAGAGAAATATGGCTTCCAGTTCCGGTCATGATAAAGTCGGCCCCGTCTTCCAATATCAGTTTGGTGGCCTTTCGAGTAGCCACGTCCGGCTTTAGCTGGCTGTCCTCGGCCACAACCACCAGTTTCTTACCAAGAACCCCTCCCTTGGCATTGATCTTTTCCACGGCAAATTTTACTGCATCCAGATACCGGTCCCCCACGTCCTTCATTACACCTGAGAGCGGCTCGCAGACCCCAAGGACGATCGTGTTCTTGTCTTTGGCGGCATGGGCCTGTGTTATCCCCAGGCATGCTGCTACCACTAAGACTAGCACACCTATCCCCATTCTCCCCAACAGGTTTCCTTTCCGCATTGGACCACCTCCTTGGTTGATTTGCTTTTTCCAGCAGCTTGGGCCATGCCTCAGCCCCTAGAGAGCGCATCAGACTTCCAAGTATTTTTCCCTGACCTCCTTAGCGTCTCTCAGTTCCTCTGGAGTCCCATGAAACATTATGCTGCCCTTGCTGATCACGTAGATCCTTCTGGCCAAGCGCAACACGACCCGCATGTTCTGCTCTACCAGTAGTATGGCCACGCCATGGGAGTTAATGTCCATGATCACCTGTTCCAAAGTCTCGACGATCTTTGGAGCTAGTCCCTCAGTGGGTTCGTCCAGTAGAATTATCTCTGGCTCCCCCATCAGCGCTCTCGCTATTGTCAGCATCTGCTGCTCGCCGCCGGAAAGATAAGCCCCCTTTTGGCTGTCCCTGGCTTTTAGCCCAGGAAAGTACTCGTACACCTTCTCCACGGTCCAGCTGCTTTTTGTCTTCTGTTGCCCCGGTTTGATGCCTATGATGAGGTTTTCTCGGACCGTCAATCGAGGAAAGATTCTGCGATCTTCCGGCACATACCCAACTCCCAGGTTTGCGATGCGATAAGGCGGCATGCCCCTGAGGTTCAAACCCTTGAACAGGATTTCTCCGGACCTGGGCACCACAAGTCCCATGATGGACTTGAGGGTGGTGCTCTTTCCAACCCCGTTGCGCCCCAGTAAGGCCACTATCTCACCGGCTTCCACGGCCATGGAGACAGCATGCAGCACATGGCTTTCCTCATAGAAGGAGTCGATACTTCTTACATCCAGCAGCATAGTCAGTTCCGTTCTTCGCCCAGATACGCTTCCTTGACCCGCTGGTCGTTCCGGATCTCCTCGGGCGGCCCGGAAGCCAGCACCCGTCCGTAATAGATGACTGTGATCCGATGAGCGATTCGAAACACCACATCCATGTCATGTTCTACGATGACCAGCGTTTTCCCTTCGGTGACCCGCTCGATGAGGCTCACCGTGTCGCGGCTTTCAGATGACGACATCCCTGCCGTGGGTTCATCCAGGAGAATCAGCTTGGGGTCCATGGCCAAAGTGAGACCAATCTCCAAAGCTCGCTGCTGGCCGTGAGCCAACTCCCCTGCCAGGACATTCTTTCTATCCAACAGACCAATCTCCGAAAGGATGGAATCCACCTCATCATTCACCGAGGCCAAGCTGGACAGCTTGGAGAGGACCTGGTAACGGATTCCCCTTCTGGAAAGCACCGCATTTCGCACATTTTGGAAAACGGTCATCGTGCGGAAGATATTGGTGATCTGGAATGATCTTGCCATCCCTAGGCGCGCAATCTTGTGAGGGGGAAACCCTGTTATGTCCCGTCCATCAAAAATGATTTTTCCCTTAGTAGGCACATACTTACCGGTTATGATATTGAACAAGGTAGACTTGCCAGCGCCATTGGGCCCGATAATGGCATGTCTGTCCCCATCCTCCAGGCTCAGATCGACTCCTAGCAGCACCTTGAGTCCGCTGAAGTCTTTGTGAAGGTTTCTCACTTCCAAAATGGCCACGATCCGCTCTCCGAATTATTCTTCTGCCCGAAAAACAGCTCTCAATTTAGATGGAATCAAGCCGATGAATCCTTGATGAAAGTAAAGAACTAGCACGATGAAGAGCACCCCCAGGAAAAACTCCCAATGCTCGGTCATGCTGCTTATCCAGTCAGTGAAGTAAACGAATATTGCAGCCCCCAAGATGGGGCCGAAATACGAGCCCGTACCCCCGAGAAAGGCCATGAAGAGGACCTCGGTGGACATCCCCAGCCCTATGGCGCTTGTGGCCACGAAATCCTGGAAAAGGGCGAAGAGGCTTCCGGCGATGCCGGCATACAAGGCCGCCAAAGTAAATATTATTAGCTTGGACCGGTTCACGTTGTAGCCTATGAAAGCAGCCCTTTCCTCGTTTACCTTGACGGCCTGGATCGTGTTGCCAAACGGGGTCCGCAAGAGATACCATCCGATTGCCAGACAGATGACCACTATGCTCATTGTGAAGTAATACTTGTTGGTAATGCTGCCCAGGTCCAAATGAAAAAAGCCCAGGTCCACCGGCTTCTTGGGAATGATCCCGCCAATACCATCGTCTCCACCCGTCACCTCACGCCACTTCCAGGCAATGGCCCAAAGGAACTGGTTGAAAGCAAGAGTCAATAGAGCAAAGTAGGATCCTTTCCTGCGCACGCAGAAAAAGCCTATGACAATGCCTCCGAAGGCTGCTGCAAGAGTTCCCAGTCCCATCCCGGCAAGTAAATGCAATCCGGCCACATGTTTTAGGGAAATGGCGGTCACATATGCACCCAATCCGAAATAGGCGGCATGTCCAAAGGAGAGAAGCCCGGCCCACCCGAACAGGAAATTGTAGCTCACAGCGAACAGCGCAAAATAGGCTATCTCGGTGAGCATCCTGGTCTGGACGATGCTAAGCACATGAGGGGCGGCCACAAGCATCAACCCCACCGCCGACGGCAGCGCACCACGCACAAAAATGGAACGGCTCATACCTTCTCTCCAAAGAGCCCGGTAGGCCGAGTGATAAGCACTATGGCCATAAGAAGAAACTGAAACACGAGAGCTAGCCTGGGAATGAAGAGAATACCGAATGACTGAAGCTCCCCGATCATCAAGGATGCTACAAAGGCCCCAAGAAGGCTCCCAAATCCACCCACCACCACCACTACAAAGGTGTCCACCATCATGTCTAATCCCATCCCCGGGTAGGTACCCAGGAAAGGCCCTGCCACAACCCCGGCCAATCCGGCCAAGGCCGTTCCCCCGGAGAACACCCCCAAAAAGAGCCTTGGCACATTGATTCCAAGGGCATTGACCATGGATGCATCCGATACAGCGGCTCGGATGGCTATTCCCAGCCGGGTCCTCATGAACACATAGCCCAAACCCATGAGGACTAGTGCAGAGATAACTAAAATGAAATAACGGTAAGCCGGATATGTGATACCCATCCAGTTCACAGATCCAGAGAGAATTCCTGGCGGATCCATGGGGCGTGGGAAATTCCCCCAGATCCACTTCACCACCTCTCCCACCACGAAAAAAACCCCGAACGTGATTAGAAGCTCGAAGGCGTGACCATGCACGTGTACCTTGCGCAGGAAGAACCGTTCCACTAAGGCTCCCAGAAGCCCTAGGCCGATGGGCGCCAAGATGAGCGCCAGCCAAAAGCTCCCTGTGACAACAAGGATTGTGGAGCCTAGGTACGCCCCCAGCATATAGAAGGCAGCGTGAGCGATATTGAGCACGTCCATCATTCCGAAAACGAGGGTCAAGCCAGAAGCCACCAGGAAAAGAAGCATGGCGTACACGAGACCGTGCAAAGCCTGAATCACTACGGATGAAAGGGTCAATTCCATGGGTCGTATCCCTTCTGGTCGTCACTCAAGAATTGAAGATCCTCCTTCTGCCTCACCTCCCCGAACCGTCTACCTCCACCCGAGAATTATTCAGTTTCTTTGCTTTGGGAGATCAATCCTTTTTTAGTAGGGCTCAACATACGTGTAATATAGTGCATCAAAAGATCTATCGCCTCTTCTTTGTCATAATCACGCAGACTCCAACGGCGTAACGACAGGAAAGAGATAAGGTATACAACAAGATTCGCAAAGAATTTAGTGTCACGGATATCGTAAAACCCTTCTTTGTTAGCTTCATCCAGGAGTCTTTTGAACATCTCAATGTAACGAGTCTCCAAGCTAAGTATAGAGCGCAACATTTCCTTGCTTAGAGAACCCGATTCGCGGTAGAGGAGGATTATCTCTTCCTGGAAATCAAATGTCTTTTCAAGAGCATTTCTAATGATACGGGTCAACTCCCCGTACTTGATCTCATATTCGTCCTCTTTTATGTCGAAGAGGGTATTGTAGACGTTCTTGATCATATTCTGGTGAACAAGATACAGAACATCCTCCTTGGTTCGGATATAGTTATAAAGGTTGCCCATGCTAAAGGAGGTGGCCTTCGCGATGTCCCTGATGCTTGTGCGGTGATAACCCTTCTCCATAAGGACTTTTGTGGACTTCTCGATGAGCTGCTTCCACCTTCGCTCAACCAAGTCCTGGTTCTTGATCTGGGTGAGAACCTTGACCGGTTCCTTCGGTCTCCTTTTTTTTGTGGAATCAGGGCCTGTCATGAGGCCTCCTTTTACTTCTAGAGCGAACGCTCGTTATTCTATTCACCAAATAAATATTGTCAAGTAGAATTTGATGCTACCCGACTTCACCCTCTTGTACAGTATTCTTAAAGTCCGAATCTCTGTCCTAGCCCCCGTCTCTCTTCGACAAAGAGACAACACTACTTCTCTCTATAGATCGCAATCTCGCACCGATCAAAGACCCCCGGAGGAGTCAGGGCCAAGGGATAAAGCCTGCTAAGAACATCTCCCAAGCTGCACCCGTGGCTTCCCCTTTAGGCCTGCCATTCGGACCCCTTCGGATTCCGTCAGGTAAGCCCTTTTACATGGGCCTGGAATCGGTGTCAAGAAAAAAGAAAGGCTCCTCACAAGAATTTGTGGGTTAACTGTGGCATAGGGAGCTTGCCCAAGCCGTGGTAGAGAGCGAGTTTAA
>JBBFLE010000014.1 GCA_037481695.1 bacterium
GATCAAAGACAGTAGGGTCGTACAGGTTAGTTGACCAGATTATTACCTGATATCAAATGGATATCCCTCTTCGGCCAATGCTAACTTGTAAAGTCCTGTCTAAGAAAAAGGGCCGCAAGACCCCAGGGGATGGGTTTGCGGCCTTTTTTTTAATCTTTTTGGCACGGATTGTGCTTGTTTTCCACTGTCTCACAGGCTCAAGGCAGGTGCGAGGGCTTGGGCTCCCAGGGCCGTGAGTGCTCCAGGCTTAGGCTGGCCCAGGGCCTTCTTGGAGACATTCTTGAAGTTGCCCGGCTCTTTAGAAAGCCAGCTTGAAACAACAGGTTGTCAGGCAGAATTGATCAGATCGCTGGAGGCCGAAGGCTTCTTTAGCCGGGTCGCATCTTTGGGAAATGGAAACTCGAGGGATTTGGAAACAAAGTGGGCTCATGAATGTTTTCCATGCACCCATGAGATCTCTTCCCGAAGCCGACCCAAAACCATCAAGAGGGAGGAGACAGAATGGGTTTGAGGAAATGGATCAGGTTTAGGCTTGGAAGGTTTGGGAAAAGGGATCTATGGGTTTTTTGGAGAAGGGCTGGGCTGGCTGCAGCCTATGGGATCGGGTTTTTGGGTGGGGTTTGTTTTTGGGGGGATCCTGGGGCAGGGCTTCCCAGCTCCAGAGCCGATGACATCGTTGTTCTACAGCCTGAGATGGGTGATAACGAAGGCACAGATGACGGAAGTTCCTCAAAAGGAAAAGACGCCACATTCCATTATGACACGGGTGAAAACCAAGGCTGGGTGTCACCTGGCCTGGTTCTAAACAGCCCTTGCAATGTAGGGCTTCTGCCTCTTTTCATCCAGTTTTCAACAGATGGCATGCCCGATCAGGATTTCTCCAGGGCCGAAGTCCATCTATACACGGATGTGCGTTTCAATGGTGTAGGCTGGCCCTGGCAGCCCGGGACCTGGCATCTGGCCCTAAGAAGGGTGCTAGAGGAATGGGACGAAATGAGCCTCACAAAGGACAATCAGCCTGCCTGGGATGATGAGATCCTGGACCAGAGACCCTTTGCCACCACAGGTGGAGGATCCTGGGGAAATCCATATATCGAATACCAAGACTGGATGAGATTCGATGTGACAGAACTCTACAAGAAATGGGTGAGGGGAAAGCTGCCCAACTATGGCCTTGTTCTTACCCTTGAAGAAGAGCACTGCGCCAACGGCGACGTAATACTCATCACCACCTCGGATGAGGAAAACTGGCCCGAATACAGGCCCAAACTTGTTGTAACGAGGTGTATTCAACCGCCCCAGGGCCTGGTTTCCTGGTGGAGGGGAGAAAACTATGGGCCTACGGCTGAAGACACCATCAGATCCTTCCACGGTGAGCTAAAAAACGGGGCTGGCCGAGCTGCTGGAGTGTATGGTAGTGCCTGGGATCTGGACGGGATTGATGATTACATAGAGGTGGATTATCCCACAATAGGCGATTTTCAGGACAAACCGTTCACCGTGGAGTTCTGGATCAATCCTGGTTCCACAGGATCCAACATCTACATCATGGGGAAATCCCATCCCGACAATGGTGAAGGTTGGGACATGCGCCTAAATGACCAAAAGCTCAGGCTGGAGGGCACCGATGGCTGGGATCCAGCCTATAACTGGGAAAGCACTGGTACGGTTCCAGCCTATCAATGGAGCCACATAGCAATATCTGCAACCGAGGATACCATCTCCATATACATAAACGGGGCACTTGATGGGACTACCACCAGGGGGACCATCAGCACGGCATCCAATCCTTTCAGGATAGGTTGGACCACTAATTTTGGAGGAACTCCATTTAGGGGCCAGTTGGATGAGATCTCCATATATGACAGGGCCCTGACAGCCGATGAGATACAGGCCATATATTACTTGGCAGGAGGCGGCAAGTGCCAAAGTTGCTTTGACCCATACCCTCACCTTGTGGGTTGGTGGAGAGCTAATTATGATGGGAAAGACAGCGTGCGCAACAACCACGCTCGCTTGTACAACGGAGCCAACTTCAGCACCGGAAAAATCAGTGGCGCATTCAACTCGGATGGTGAGGACGATTACTTTTTGATACCTGACTCCCAGTTCCTGCATGCAGATCCAATTACCATCGAAACATGGGTCAAGATGGACCAGGAAGAGACAACTGATGGGATCATAGTGGCCAAACACGCCTCAGAAGCCGGAGGCCATATGACCTATGGCCTCTGGCTAAGAGATGGCAGGTGGCAGGGCAGGGCCATGGTTGATGGGATTTTGTATGATGTGGACAGTGGAGTTTCTGCCCAGGCCGACACCTGGACGCATCTGAGCCTGAGCTTTGACAATGAATTCTTGAAAATCTATGTGAACGGGATTGAAAAGGGAGCCGTGCAGGCCCAGGGAAGCCTAAGCTATGGCTCTGAGCCCATTGTCATGGGCAACTATGACAGAAATCCCAGTAGTTCCAATGGCTTCAAGGGGCTTATAGATGAGCTGGCAGTCTACTCAAAGGCCCTAAGCTCACAGGAGGTGGCTCTGCTTTATCATGCAGGCACCCTTGGCAAGTGCAATTCAGAAGAGGTTTTCTTCGAGCTTATGGTCTCAGGCCCTGGTGTGGTGACATACGGTCAGATGGAATGCCAGGATAACTGCTCGGCAAGTTTCCCACGAGGCAGCCAAATAGAACTGACAGCAACTCCTTTGCCAGGAAGTGTGTTTCTGGGATGGGGGCAGGACTGCCCATGCGGCAATCAACCCTCCTGTATCAAGATCCTGGATGAAAATAACCTTTGCAGCGCCACTTTCCAAACTGAGGAGGATATTTGTCCTTTCAGCATCCTGCCTACCTCCAAGAACGTGAAATACAGAGGAGGGACCGTGCGAGTCAAGGTGCAGGCCCTGGAGGAGGACTGTTCTACGCTTAGTATGGCTTGGAGTGGATCCTGGCTGGATGCTGAGCTAAAAAAAATGAGAAACAATAAGGGGCTGGTCAAGGTGAAGGTAGCCCCCAACACTAGCAGCCTGCCAAGACAAGGTGAGATGAACATAGGGGGCCAGAAGCTGACGATTTTTCAGGATGGAGCTCCTTGCAGGATCCTTGGGATCGATCCTGTCAGGGCCTCTTTTGGATCCAGCTCAGAAGCGGGGCAGTTTCTTGTCTCGGCTCCGGAGGGCTGCTCATGGAATGCAGAATCTCTTTCTACAGACTGGTTGAATGTGCTCTCAGGGGCATCTGGTACAGGAGATGGTTTGGTAGGCTATGAGGTGGCAGAGAACCCAACGGGCAGACCGAGAAAGGGCAAGATCCTGGTCACCACAGAGGCTGGAAGCAGCAAGAGCCACAAGGTAAAGCAAGGGACTTCCTTCTAACTCTCCTTGCACTTTTGATTCCTTGGGCCAGGGCGAGCCTCCAGCTGGAAGGCTCCCCTGGCCTTTGTTTTGGGGAAGCCCTTTGCCTGAGTGATTCAGGATTGATGAATCATGAAGACTGATTAGAGCATATCCTGGGGTGAACTGATTCATATCAACTGCAGCCTCATTCTTCCCATGGGGTGCTTGTGGGAAAATGAGCCGGGAGCTCCACTTTCATTGATCCGAGTTACAGGAATTTTGCCTTTCCTGCAGTAGAGCCCTGAGCCACCCCAATGCCTCTTGCATGTCATCTTGGGCCCGCAGCACAAAAAAAGGAAGCTCTGGAGGCAGGCTTTCCTGGGCAGGGCAGGCCGTAGGACAGCCGCAGAGAAACAAGAGGGCCTGGATTGAATCCTCCCTGTGATCCACTGTCCTTACCTTGCCCTCCAGCGCAAGGATCAGGCTTTCCAGGGCAGCCACCCTATCGAAGGTGGGATTGCACCCCCCACAATATCTTATCCCCACCCTGATCACGTCATCGCTTTTCTTGCAGGAGATCATGGCCGGGCCTGGAATCCCCAAAGGGCAAATACTTTCATGATTATGGCAGACTTGGTTTTTTATGGTCCAGCCCGGCTCCTTGACTAGGCAGAACTCCCACGGATAACATGGATCTTCCATGGCCTGTGTAAAGGGCCTTGGGGGTGAGGAGCCTTATAAGCCTCCATGGTCTTTTCCCTGGGGGTCAAGGCAGCACAAGGGGAGGAGAGTTTTGCGGGAGATCCTTAGGGGCATGATCCAGGATTCACTTGGCAGGTGTCTGGGCCCAGAAGATCTGGCTTCCTTGGAAGATGTGAGATGGGTTGTGGAGATCCCCAAGAGGCCTGACCATGGGGACTTTGCCACAAATGCGGCCTTGGTCCTGGCCTCCAAAGTGGGCAAGAAACCCATGGAGCTGGCCCAGCTATTGGCCGAGAGTCTCCAAGATCCAAGAGGTTATATCCAAAGGGCCCAGGCGGTCCCACCTGGATTCATAAATCTTTTCCTGAACAGAAAGAAGGTCTTGGATGTGCTGGGACTGATCCTGGAGCAGGGCAGAGACTACGGCCGCCTCCAAACTGGTACCAGGACCAGGGTGCTGGTGGAATTTGTAAGTGCCAATCCCACAGGCCCCCTGCACATAGGCCATGGTCGGGGAGCGGCTTTGGGGGATGCTCTCTCCAAGGTCCTGGAGGCAGCAGGTTTTGATGTGAGCAGGGAGTACTATGTCAATGACGTGGGAAGGCAGATGGAGATTCTGGGCCGTTCCCTTTACCTGCGTTACCTGCAGGAGCTGGGAAGTGAGATAGATTTTCCGGATGATCACTACCGGGGTGAGTATATGGTGGAGCTGGCCAGGGAGTTTAAGGCCATCCACGGGGAAAAGTGGGCTCAGGTGGAAGAGGCCCAGGCTCTGCCAGCCTTTACGGAGTTTGCCTCCAAGAGGATTCTGGAGGGCATCAGAGAGGATCTGGAAGACTTCAGAGTGGGCTATGACCGTTGGTTCCACGAGTCGGAGCTTTACTCCAGGGGGGAAGTGGCCCGGTACCTGGAAGGGCTCAGGAGCAAGGGTCTTGTTTACGAGCAGGATGAGGCCCTTTGGTTCAAGAGCAGCGATTTCGGAGATGAGAAGGACAGGGTTGTAGTAAGACGGGACGGCCGTACCACTTACCTGGCCTCTGACATAGCCTACCATGCAGATAAGCTGGACAGGGGCTTTGACCGATTGATAGATATCTGGGGTGCAGATCACCACGGTTATGTGCCCAGGATGAAGGGGGTGATAAAGGCTCTGGGAAGGGATCCTTCATGCCTGGATGTGATACTGGTTCAGATGGTGAACCTGGTCAGAAACGGAGTACCCGTGGCCATGTCCACCAGAGCAGGGGAGTTCACGACCTTGAGGGAGGTCATGGATGAGGTGGGAGTGGACGCAGCCCGCTACATATTCCTTACCAGAACCCCGGACAGCCATCTGGACTTTGATCTGGAACTGGCCAAGAAACAGGAAAAGGAAAACCCTGTTTATTATGTGCAGTACGCCCATGCCAGGATTTGCAGCATACTGAGGGAAGCTGCAGAAAGGGGCATAGAGCCCCCAATGCCTGCGGAGGCCAGATTAGAACTCCTGGATCTGCCCGAGGAGTGGGAACTGGTAAAGCATTTGGTGGGCTATCCTGATTTGATCAAGCAGGCCGCTTTGTCCCTGGAGCCCCACCGCATCACCTACTTCCTGGACTCCCTGGCCTCGGATTTCCACTCTTATTACAACCGGGGCTGGATAGATTCCAGAGCCAGAGTGATCTGTTCTGAGCCTGAGCTGACAGGCGCAAGACTTGTTCTCGTGCAGGCTGTAAGACAGGTCTTGGCCAATGCCTTGGAACTCCTTGGAGTCAGCGCACCTGAGCAGATGTGAAAGAATGCCATGAACCATCAAACATCTGAATCACCACAGCAGCCCCCAGAAACACCGGGGGCGTCTTGGGGCCAGATGGTCTGGATGCTCTCTTTGTCTGTTGTGATGTTTGGCCTGGGTTTTTTGGCTGGAAGCCGCTGGGCTGAACAAAAGGCCGGGGAGAGTGAAAAGGTTGTGATAGGCAGGGTAGTGCCTCCACAGGTGGAGGTGGGTCCTCCTGAGCAGGAGACGACTGGGGGGGAGACTCAGGAAGCAAAGATCTGGAACATTCTCACAGGCCAGGAGACCCCCTCGGCCGTGCTGCCGCCGCCTTTAGCAAAGGAAATCAAGCCTCCTTCCCAGCCCAAGGCACAGGTGCAGGCTCAGAAAACTCCTGCAGTGCCCACCACCCCTTCTGGCAAGCCTCAGCAGGAAACTCCCTCCCCACCCACGGCTGCGGGTCGCATCTCTCAGGCTCCTTTGATGGTTCAATCCCCATCCTCCAGATTTGCCCTTCAGGTGGTTTCAGTTCAAAGCCGTGAGAAGGCCGAGGCCATAGTCAGGGAGCTAAACGGAAAAGGGTATCCCCTGGTGAGGATCACCCAGGCCGAGGTGCCTGGTAAGGGCACCTGGTACAGGATATGGATGGGAAGCTTTGAAAAAAAGGAAGAGGCCGAGTCCCTAAAAAAGCAGGTCCTGGAAAGAGAGCGTCTTCAGGCCCAGATAGTACAGGACAAGAGATGATCCTGCCCAGGGATTTTAGGGCTGATCCTGCCTGAAGCTCCCAAAGCACCCATGAGCCCCCCCTTTTGAGGGAAACCCCGGATTGCTTGGGAGGCTCTTGACCAAGCAACCAGTGCATGGGAAAATAGGCTCCAATTGGAGTGCTATTGGAGCCTGGATATGCCTTCTAGACTCTCGCCTGGAGACAAGGTGACCATAAAGATCCCCAGGGCTCTTTATGAGAGGCTCAAGCTCATTGTGCAGGGCTCGGGGTTTGATTCGGTCACTGATTTCGTGGTTTACGTGCTTAGGGACCTGGTGGCAGCCCAGGGTGAGGCAGAAAAAGAAGATCTCCTTACTGCAGATGAGCTCAGGGCCATCAGACGCAGGCTTCGCAATCTGGGGTATCTTTGAGGAGGGGCTGTGAGGGCAAAACACAGGGTCATGCTCCTGGGACTGGACGGTGTGCCGCCAGAGTTGCTTTTCCACAGGTGGTCTTCAGAGCTTCCCACCTTCTCCAAGCTGACGGCCAAGAGCCTCCACGGTCCCCTCAGAAGCATTGACCCACCCATAACGGTTCCTGCCTGGACCTGCATGGTAACAAGCAAGGACCCAGGTCAGCTGGGCTGCTATGGTTTCAGGAACAGGCCTGACCACGGGTACGGGCCCATGAAAATAGCCGATTCCACCATGGTGGTGGAGCCCACCCTGTGGAGGATTCTCTCCAGGAAGAACATGCGCTCCATACTTTTGGGAGTTCCCCAGACATATCCGCCCCAGCCTCTGAGGGGGCTCCTGGCTGCTGGTTTCCTGGCTCCAGACGAGAAAAAGGATTTCACCTATCCCTCTTCATTGAGAGAGGAGCTGGACAGGATCTGCGGCGGATACATGATAGACGTGCCTTCCTTCCGCCTTCAGGAACGCTCTTCTTTGCTTAGGGCTGTGGAGGAGATGACCAGGAAACGTTTTCAGGCAGCGCGCCACTTGATGCAGACACAGGATTGGGATTTCTTCATGCTGGTGGAAATAGGGCCAGACAGGATGCAC
This sequence comes from bacterium, assembly GCA_037481695.1. Lineage (NCBI taxonomy): Bacteria > bacterium. Next base: position 7,562 of record JBBFLE010000014.1, read on the forward strand.
CACGGGTTCTGGAAGTACTTCGACCCGCGTCACCCTGGCCATGAACCGGGAAATCCTCTTCAGGAAGCCCTCAAGGAATATTACAAGCTGTTGGACATGGAGCTGGAAAGCCTCTTGGAGCTCATGGATCCGTCTGACACCCTCTTGGTGGTCTCAGACCATGGAGCCAGGCCTATGATGGGCGGCATTCGCATGAACGAGTGGCTGCGCCAGAGGTCCTATCTGAGACTGCATCAGGAGGTCAAGAAGCCCACTTCTTGGGATCCTTCCATGGTGGATTGGGCCAATACCAGGGTCTGGTCCGAAGGTGGGTACTATGCTAGGGTCTTCATCAACGTAAAGGGCAGGGAACCCATGGGCACGGTTCGACCATCTGAGTACCAGAGTTTCCGTCAGGAGCTGGCCTGTGAGATCGCTGAGATGAAAGGACCTGACTCAAAGTCCCTGGGCAACATTGTGCTGTTTCCTGAAGAGATCTACCGGGTGTGCCGCGGGGTGGCCCCTGATCTGATGGTTTACCCAGCAGGCCTGGATTACCGCTCCATAGGCACGGTGGGGGACGGAGATCTCTTTACCAGCCAAAATGATACTGGTCCGGATGATGCCAATCACGACCCATTGGGGATCTACATGCTTTACGAGCCCTGGAAATCCCAGGGTTCCTTGCCTGCCCAGAGAGAGGCCCACCTGCTGGATGTGGCTCCTACTGTGCTGGATCGGCTGGGTGTGGAGCCGCTCCAACAAATGTTAGGAAAAACAATCAATTAGGCTCTATGGGATGAGGAGCATGCCATGAATGAGGGATTTACGGTGTGGTTCACGGGATTGACGGCCGCAGGCAAGACCACGGTGGCACGCCTGGTGGCAAGAGAGCTCCTGGAGAGGGGTTTCAGGGTGGAACTCTTGGACGGGGATGAGGTGAGGAAAAACCTGAGTCAGGGGCTTGGATTCAGCAGGGAGGACCGTGACAGAAATGTGCTTCGCATAGGATATGTGTGCAAGCTTCTAAGCAGAAATGGGGTGGTGGCCATAGCAGCCGCGGTATCACCTTACAGGGAGACCAGGGAGAAGCTTAGGGCAGACATAGGAAATTTTGTGGAGGTCTATGTCAGCTGTCCCATTCAAGTTTGCAGTGAAAGGGATTACAAGGGCATTTACAAGGCCCTGCAGGAGGGCCGGATCTCACAGGTGAGCGGGCTGGACGATCCCTATGAAGAGCCCCAAAACCCGGAGGTCATAATCAGGACCCACCAGGAGACTCCGGAAGAATCCGCAGCCAAGGTGATAACTGCCTTGGAGGAGCTGGGCTACGTGGCCCCAAAGGATCTCGGGTCTTTAGGGTACAGTGAAGAAGAGAGGCTCCTTTTGGAAAAACGCCTCTCGGAGCTGGGTTATATCTAGTGCCTGTGAGCCCGTAACTGCCCTTGGAGCTGCCATGGGTCAAGCTTTTGACCATATCTGCCAGGACCTGCGCACGAGTCCGTGCTCTTTTTTGAGTCCCATGGCAAGGTGGTCTTCACTTGGGCTCACAGCGGCCAGAGGCGATTTGCGGGATAAGCCAATCTTTAGGAAGGTAAAGAATGCTCTTTTGGAGGCAAAGCCGAAAAAGGGACTCCAGGGCTGCCCAACGCTGTTTTGTGCTGGGGCTTGACGGCCTGGGCATGGGGCTTTTGGAGAAACTCTTGGCTCAGAAGGCTATGCCCGTTCTCTCTGAGCTTATGAAAAGGGCCAGCGTGAGCAAGATGCGCTCGGTAATACCCACAGTGTCCTCTGTGGCCTGGGCCTCCTATGCCACTGGCGTGAACCCTGGTATGCACAACTTGTTCGGATTCGTGGACCGGGAGCCCAATCCCTTTAGAATCTTCATACCCAATGCAACCCATCTAAGACATGAAACCCTTTGGGAAGCCTTGAGCCGCTCTGGTAAAAGGGTGGCTGTGCTGAATGTGCCCGTTTCCTTCCCCCCCAAGCCTGTAAATGGAGTGATGGTGGGATGCTTCCTGTCCCCTAGCCTGGAGAAGGCGGTGTATCCTGCTTCCCTTCTGCCCATGCTCAAGGAAATGGGATATCGCCTGGATGTGGACGCCTGGAAGGCCCGCCAGGACCTGGCAGGATTCCTGGAGGAGCTGGAGCAGATACTGGAGAGCAGATTTAAGGCCAGCTTCTGGCTGATGGAGCAGGAATCCTGGGATTTTTTCCAGCTCCATGTGATGGAGACAGACAGGATAAATCATTTCCTCCTGGGGCCTTGGGAAGATGGAGAGGAGCCCTGGTGTGAAAGATTCAAGTCTTTTTATTCCAGGCTGGACTCCTGGCTGGGAAGACTCTTGGAGAAATTGCAGGGAGAAATGGAAAAAGGACAACTGACCCTGATCCTCATGTCCGATCACGGCTTTTGCAGGTTGGAGGCCGAGTTTCAGGTGAACTATTGGCTGGAGAAGCAAGGCTATTTGTTTTTCCAGGACAATGCAGGCAGAAAGCTCCAGCAGTTCCTAGCTCGAAGCAGAGCCTACAGCCTCATACCGGGCAGGGTATTCATCAACCTCAAGGGTCGTGAGGACAGAGGTTCTGTGACTCCAGGGGCACAGTACGAAGATCTGAGAAAGGAATTGGCAGAGGCCCTTTTGGCAGTGCGTGATCCATCGAGCAATAAACCCATGGTGCGAAGGGTTCACCTCAGGGAGGAAATTTACAGAGGGCCTTTTTTGGACAGAGCCCCGGACTTGGTCCTGGAACCAGAGGACGGATTCGATCCCAAGGCAAACACAGATAGCGCCTCTTTGATCTCCAAGGGATACATATCGGGAATGCATACACTAGAAGACGCCTTCCTGCTTAGATTCCCTGGGGAGCTCCCCAAGAGAGATTTCAGGATCCAGGATGTGGCCCCAGGCATAATGAGTCTCCTGGGGCAGGAAGGAGCCCTACACTGCGAGGCAAAGGGCTGGTCCTAGCAAGGGCATGCACAATATAGGGGGTCTTGGCTTTTAAAAAGGCCGCTCCAGGCTCTTGGCCGGAGCTGGGAGTCATTGAAGACAGGAGAGGAAGTTCATGGAGAAATTGATAATAACTGTTGCTCCCACAGGTTCGGTACCCAAGAAGAAAGACAATCCCCATGTGCCAGTTACTCCCCAAGAGGTCATAGAGTGCGCCTTGGCCTGCGAAGAGAAAGGTGCCTCCATACTTCACATCCACGCCAGGGACGCCCAGGAAAACCCATCCGATGACCCGGCCTTTTTCCAGGAGGTGGTGGAAGGCTTAAGGGGCAGGAGCCGACTCATTCTACAGGTATCCACCGGAGGCAGGGCTGGCAGCAATCTGGAAAGCCGAATGAAACGTCTACAGGTGAAGCCAGAGATGGCCAGCCTTACCACAGGCTCGGTGAACTTTCCCAAGAGCGTGTACATGAATCCTCCGGAGCTCATAGAGGGTCTGGCCCAGGAGATGCTCAGGCTGGGCATCAAGCCAGAGATGGAGATCTTTGATCTCAGCATGATTTACAATGCTGTTGCCTTGCTCAAGAAAGGCCTTGCAAGAGAGCCTCTTCACTTCAACTTCGTGATGGGGCTAAAAGGGGCTGTGCCCGCCACTATAGATCACCTGGTCTACATGAGAAGGTGTTTGCCCGAAGGCAGCACATGGACTGTCTCTGGCATAGCGGCCTCACAGCTATCCATGGCCTTACACGCCATCCTCATGGGAGGCCATGTGAGGGTGGGTCTGGAGGACAATCTGCTGCTTAGAAAAGGAGAACTGGCCACCAATCAGGCCCTGGTTGAAAGGGTGGCCGGCTGGAGCCGCCAGCTGGGAAGGGAGGTGGCCAGCCCCGATGAGGCCAGGGCTATATTGGGGCTGGGCTAAACTCAAGGAAGCTCTGTCAGACCACACCCAGGGCCAGGGGAGAGAGGCTCAGCTCGGGCCATAAACAGTCACCTTGTCCTTTCCCCTCTCTTTACTGGAGAACATGCACTGGTCTGCCAGGCGCATGAGCTCATCCTTGCTGGATGCGTCCTGGGGATAAGTGGCCAGGCCGAAGCTGGCCGTGACCCGGATACACAGACCAAGTTCCTTGAGAAAAGAGGTCTGGGCCAGGCATTTTCTGATCTCTTGGACCCGTTCAACAGCCTTGCTCTTGGGACATCCCTCCATCAGGATCACGAACTCGTCCCCTCCGTACCGCACCAGCCGATCCTGAGGACCCAGCCTGGAGGCCATCACATGGGCCACTTCCTTAAGCACCTGGCTTCCCAGGAGATGCCCATGGGTATCCACCACCTTCTTGAACTCGTCCATGTCCACAAAGACAAGGCTCACTTGAGGGGCCTCATGGAGACCTGGCTTAAGGATATCCTCCAGATACTCATGGAGAAACCTGGTGTTGTAACATCCTGTCACGGTGTCGGTGATGGATAGAGTCGCTATCTTCTTGTAATTCATGGAGTTGCCTATGGCTATGGCCAGATAGTCTGCCAGTATGGACAGAATGGTGATGGACCCAGGTTCAAAAAGCCATGAATCCTGTGGATTCACTATTTCTACCACCCCTATGACCTTGTCCTTGATCTTAAGGGGAAGGCATATCAACTCCTTGGTCTTAAAGCCGCTCAACCTGTCCACCCTATCACTGAATCGGGGATCTGAACCCACGTCCTTGACCAAGATGGGCTCTCCGATCAGGGCCACGGTGCCTGCTATACCCTCTCCCAGAGGGATTCTCAGATCCCTGAGAAGCTCGGGGGCCAGCCCCACAGCCACCTCGAATCGCAAGGAAGCGCTATCTGGCTCCAGCAATAGCAATGACCAATTCCTGGCAGGCACTAGCAGAGAAAGCTTGGAGAGAACCGTGTGGAGAATCTCCTCCATATCAAAGGTGGAGGTCAAGGCTTTGCCCATCTCTAGACAAGCCATGAGCTGTCTCATGTACATGGAACTCCTGCCTGATCGGCTTGGGAGGAAATCAGCCTCAGAGCCCATTGTATCTCTCCCGGGAGAAGGGGTGTATTTTGGGTCTCGTGCATGTGTTGTTTTTCTAAGCACAGTAACCCAAAAAGCAGGACCCTATCAAGTCTGGAAAGCTTTTTGGGAAAGGAATCTGCCGAACATGGCTTGGGAAGTTCTGGGTTTGGGAGCACCGGCTTGACTCAAGAAGCCCCAATATCTATACTATTTGGCGAATTATTTAACTATTTCAAAATGTTATAACTGAAGGTGACGCTTTTATGAGCCCTTCAAGCGAGGATTCCACCTCTTTTCGCCTCAGGACCTATTTGGAGAATTACTCCCTGAAGCCTCAAAGATCTCTTTTCCCTGAAAAGCACACTCTCACCAGGGTGGAGAGTTTCAAGGCAGGCTCTGTGGAAGTTCCAAGATATGTGAACGAGTTTTGGACATCAAAGCAAAGACAGGCAGCTTCCATCCACGAGATATCTTACAGGGCCTGCTTCAAGCCGCAGTTGCCGCGCTTCTTCATAAGGTTGCTTACAGAGCCTGGAGAAAAGGTATATGACCCTTTTTGTGGAAGGGGCACCACAGCCCTGGAAGCAGCCCTATGTGGAAGGCAGGTCATAGCCAATGACATCAACCCCCTGAGCCAGATCCTGACTCTGCCGAGGCTGAGGGTGCCTTCTTTGGAGGATGTGGCCCGCAGGCTGGGTAAAATAATTTTGGAAGAGAAGGCCAAAGCAGATCTGGACCTGAGCATGTTCTTCCATCCCAAGACTGAGGCCGAAATCGTCTCCCTGCGTTCTTACCTGAGGGATAGGAGGTCCGCAGGGCTGGAGGATGATGTGGACAGATGGATAAGGATGGTGGCTACAAACCGCCTCACCGGCCATTCGCCGGGCTTTTTCTCGGTGTACACATTGCCGCCCAACCAGGCCGCCTCTGCCCAAAGGCAAAGGGAAATCAATCTGAAGTTGGGCCAAACTCCTCCGTACAGGAACACAAAACAGATAATCCTAAAGAAAAGCCAGGGCCTTCTTGCCAGAGTGACTCAGGAGGAGCTAAGAAGGCTTCGCGAGGCCGGCCAAAATGCTCTTCTTCTTACCAGGGACGCCAGGCACACACCGGAGATAGCCTCGGAATCCGTTGCCGTTACCGTCACCTCCCCACCCTTCCTGGATGTGGTCCAATATGGGGATGACAACTGGCTCAGGTGCTGGTTCAATGGTCTGGATCACAGCCGAGTGGCATCTTCCATCACCCACACGGGAAGCCTCAGCCGCTGGTCTCAAGTGATGGAGGAGACGCTCCAGGAACTCTACAGGATCACCAGACCTGGCGGTTGGGTGGCCTTCGAGGTGGGGGAGGTAAGGGGGGGCTCCTTAAATCTGGATGAAGAGGTGGTGCCATTGGGCCTAAGGGCAGGATTTGAGTGTTTTGGGGTGGTGGTTAATCTGCAGAGCTTTACCAAGACATCTAATATCTGGGGCGTGGAAAACTCGAGGAAGGGCACCAACAGCAACCGGGTGGTGCTATTTCGGAAGGGACTCTAAAAGATGGGTGCGCAAGAGAAAGGAGGGAAGAAGACTTCCTCCATACTGCTTTTGGTGGCAGGGGCCAAGGGGGCTGTGGGCAGCACCGTGGCGGTTCTGGCAGCAGCCTTGAAAAAGACACCCGAGGAGGTGCTTCCATGGTTGACCACCTCCGAGAGCCTTCTTGGAGCTCCAGGCAGGGGATCTTTGATGTTCGCGGGCTGGGATTCCAAGGAAATCAGCCTCACAGATGCCATAATTAAACACGGCGTCCTACCTCAAGACAAGTGGCTGCCCTTGCGGGATGAGTTAAGCGCCATGGAGGTGCTCGAGGCCCCGCGGGGCCCGCTTCTGGAGCAGACCAAACTCCTTGCGGCCCAGATAAGAGAGCTGATGGCACATTACCCTGATTCCAACCCGGTGATGGTGGATCTTCTCCCGGCTTCGGCCAGCTCCCCTTTTGCAGAGTGTAACTGCATTGAGGAGCTCCTGGCCATGGACAGGGGTGCACTGCCCGTGGACATGGCGTATGCGGCTGCAGCCCTAAGTTGCGGGGTGCCCTTTGTGAACTTCACATCCAACCCTGTGGAGCATCCCATGGTTGTCCAGGAGGCAGTGCAAAAAGGGGTGCCCATGTGCGGAAGGGACGGCAAGACAGGACAAACCTTCTTCAAGGTGGTGCTGGCCTCTGCCCTCAAGGCAAGGAAATTGAGGGTTTACGGCTGGTACAGTCTCAATATCTTGGGCAACGAAGACGGCAGGAACCTCCTGGATCCGTCCAGGGCAGCTTCTAAGTTGGAGAACAAGACACAGGTCCTGGAAGATGTTCTGGGATATACTGTGGCACAGGATCCCCAGGAGCCCAGCCATGGGGTGCACATAGCATATTACCCCCCCAGGGGAGATGCCAAGGAAGCCTGGGATGTAGTTGATTTTTGGGGTCTTTTTGGTCTACCCATGAGCTTGAGACTCAATCTGATGGCCAGGGATTCGGTGCTGGCAGCTCCCATGGTGGTGGATTTAGCAGCCTGGATGGTGGAGCTCAAGAAACTAGGCAGGTCTGGATTGATCCCGGAGCTGGGTTTCTATTTCAAGAGGCCCTTGGGTGAGGGATCCCCCAAGACTTTCCAGGAGCAGTTGTACGCAATAAAGCTCTTGGAAAAACAATGTAGCCTCCAAGGAGGCCAGGGTGATACTGGCTTATAGCACAAATGCATACACGCGCTTCAGCCTGTGGGAGTCCCTAAAGAGGATAGCCCAGCTGGGATTCAGGGGTGTGGAGATCATGGGTGACAGGCCCCATCTCTATCCTCCTGATTTCAAAGATGAAGATGTGGCCAGGCTCAAGGAGACCCTGCGGGAGACGGGCCTCAAGGTGACCAACATAAACAGCTTTACTCTCTTTGCGGTGGGAGATACCTACTTGCCTTCCTGGATCGAGAAGGATTCCTCTTTGAGGCGTGTGCGCATAGAGCACACCAAATCCTCTGTGCACATGGCCGCAGCCCTGGGATGCAACAACATCTCCGTGCCCCCTGGTGGCCTCCTCAAAGGAATGGGAAGGGGCCAGGCCATGCGTCTTTTTCACCGGGGACTCGAACAGGTCATACCTTTGGCCGAAGAGCTGGGCGTACGGCTCTTGGTGGAGCCTGAACCCGGGCTGCTCTTGGAGAACAGCCGCCAGTTCCGCCAGTTCATTCGCTCGGTATCATCCCCCATGGTGGGGCTCAACTTCGACGCTGGGCACTTCTTCTGTGTGGGACAGGATCCTGTGGAGGCCCTGGAGGAGCTTTTCGGCTGGATAGGACACATGCATCTGGAGGACATAGGATCCAGCAGAGAGCACCGTCACCTAATTCCAGGGCTTGGCGCCATGGACCTCGGGTCATTGATAAGGAGGGCGGCCAGATTGGGTTACAAGGGGGATATGAGCTTGGAGCTATATCCTTATGTTGACATGCCTGATGAGGCCGGAAGCAAGGGGCTGGCCTATTTGAAGCCCATTTTGGAGGAAGCGGGGTGGCCCCAATGAAGGCAGAGGAAAGAGGCTTGGAGGACCATGGGCAAAAAGAATCCATGGGGAGCCAAGAGGAGGCCAAAGTGCACTTCGGGTACAAGCTCGTGGCTTTGAGCGAAAAAAAGAGGCTGGTATCTCTGCATTTTGACAAGGTGGCTCCCAAGTACGATTTCATGAACACGCTTTTGAGCATGGGGGCTCATATTCTCTGGAAAAGGACGGCCATCGAAGCTCTTAGACTAAAGCCGGGGGACAGGGTCTTGGATATGTGCGCAGGAACCGGTGACATGGCCCTTTTAGCCTTGAAGAAAGTGGGCCCCTCTGGTTTGGTGCTGCTCTACGATATGAATCTGGCCATGATGCAAAGGGCAAGAAGGAAATTGCTCAGTACCAAGGATCCCAAAGCAGTGGGAATGATTCTGGGGGATGCAGAGCAGCAGGGGATCAAGCAGGATGTCTTCGATGCCAGCATTGTGGCCTTCGGCATCAGGAATCTCACGAACATGGAGCAGGGCTTTCGGGAAATGTTCAGGGTGCTCAAACCAGGGGGCACCATGCTTTGCCTGGAGTTTTCCAACCCCGTCACCCCATGGTTCAAAAAGCTATATGATTTCTACTCCTTCCATGTCATGCCCGCTCTGGGCAAACTTCTGGCAGGCTCCAGGCAGGCTTACACCTACCTTCCTGAATCCATAAGGGTTTTCCCTGGGCCTGAGGAGTTGGCCCAGTTGCTAACGAGCATAGGCTTCCAAGGGGTTCGGTACAGAAGGCTCACCGATGGTATAGCCGTGATACATGTGGGGAAAAAACCCCGATGAAACTCAACTGGGCCGAGCGTTGGGCTGTAAACAATCCCCTGAGGGTGCTCCAACAAGGACTGGAGATCCATTGGATGCGGCGCATGGCAGAGGGTTTCCCCCAAGGGGCCATGATCCTAGAGATCGGTTGCGGCCGGGGGGCAGGGGCCAGGCTGCTTTTGGATAAGTTCGCACCAGGGTTGGTTCATGTTACAGACCTGGATCTTGATATGCTGCGCAGATCCCTTAGGTATCCAGGGCCTGGAAGGCACAAAAAGGTCAGACTGGTTGTGGCGGATGCGGCTTCACTGCCTTATCCATCGGCAAGCTTTCATGCAGTATTTGGCTTCGGTGTCATGCACCATGTGGTGGGCTGGAGGGATGCCCTAGGGGAGGTGGCCAGGGTGTTAAGGCCGGGCGGGCTTTATTTTCTGGAGGAACTGTATCCCGCTTTGTACGCCAACTTCTTGACAAGGAGACTTCTACTTCACCCCCGCCAGGGGCGCTTTGATTCGATTTCCTGGCGTGAAGCACTCAAGAACAAGGGGTTTTCTGTTCTAAAGGCCCTGGAACATCCCCTGTTGGGTATCGTGGCTGTGGCCAAGCGCTGTGAGAGAGGGGGGATCCCCCCAGGTCTGGAGCTGAAAAAAAGGTGAATGTATAGGGGGCTTGCTGTAACTCATTGGGATCCAAAGATGATGCCCGCCAGTATGGATGCCAGCATGGCCAGGGGGTAATAGCTGGCCTTGTTAAAAAGGTGTGCGGCAGCCTCCAGGGTTCTTTGCTTGAAAAGCATGGCAGCGGGCCTTATCAGCAAGAACCATGCGGCTCCCAGGGCTCCCAGGTGGAAGATGGGGCTTAGGCTGCCAGGTGTACTCCAGTAAAGACACGATCCCAAAAGGGCCGAAGAGCAAAGGCAAACCATAACCACCCAGGCCGCCTTCTGGGGGCCCAACTCCACAGGAAGGGTCCTGGCGCTCAGGGATTGGTCCTCCTGCAGGTCAGACCAGTCATTGGGCACATTTTGGCCGCCTATCTCCCAAAGGAAAAGCCATAAGAAAAGGTGAGCCACAAAAAGTGGATTGGGATCAGGGTCCACAGCTAACACAGCAGCCAGCGCGCCTGAGCACTTGACTAGGCCACTGACCAGGGTCCTGAGGTAGCTGATCCTCAATAGGGCACAGTACACGGCCTCCAGACAACAGGCCACCAGAAAGATGACCGCACAAATAGGCCTCAGAGAATAAGCCCCCAGAAAGGACACAAGGGCCCACCCCAAAGCCCAAGCCACGGCCTGCCACACTGATATCAAGCCTTGGGCCATGGGGTGCCTTATAAAGACCGCATCCACATCCTTGATTGCACTTCCTGATTCCCCCATCTTGCTCAGTTTTTCCCTATCGCTTCGGTAATCCACCAGATCGTTTAGAGCATACACAGCGGTGTAACCCGCAAAGGCACTAATGAGTCCCAGTAGAATCACTCCAACATCTGGGAAAGACCCCAAAGCCAGTAACGCTGCCTGGGCCGGGGTGGCCAGATCCAGCAGTCCATGAGGGGTCCTAGACAAAGCCAAGAAAAGCTTGATTCTCCTAACCCCGGCAAACTCACCCAGTGATTGCACCTCCATCACATTCACCCTCCGGGGGAAATTCTCCCTTTATGATACTCATAGGAGTGCTCCGGGGACAAATGCTTATGTTACCAAGGGCTCTGCAGGCTCCAGGAGATTTCGCGCTATCCGGCCCTTAGAGGCAGGATCCATGAATGGACTTGGGGTTGGGAGGCGATCTTGGAGGGCTCTAAAGCAGTGGCCATTACCGAGTGGTGTTGATTATCCTGGCTAGATTGATCTCTTGGGTTTTTCCTGGTGGCTCCTCTGCGCCAAGGTCAAAGGGTTCTTCCTCCAAGACCGTAAGCTTGTAGAAAGAGTTATGGGTTTCAAAAAAGCCATCGTGCAGTCTCAGTACAGGGGATGTTCGCACCACCTTGCCCGAGTCATCAAAAAGGAGATATTCCCTGCCAGGCTTAGGTTTGAGAGGCTCAAGACCCTCAAAGGGGCTGCCCAGGGTTATGAACTCCTTCTCACCGTCTTGGATAATCTTTTGAAGCCTTACCCTTCTCATGGTAATCTACCTCCCGCACTCCAGGGCATCGTGTCTCGAAACTTCGCATAAGCAACAAACATGCCAGGCATCTGAAAGACACCATGCCCCTGAATGTGCGCTTTTTGGAAAAGAAGCCAAGGGATTGAAATTACGATTTGGTAATTCTTTGTGCTTTCCTTTTCCATGTATTTTTTCTGGAAACATATATAGGACAGATGGCAAAGGTTTGCCTACTCATTTTCAGGCCTGGAGCAGGCAAGGCCTCTTGGGAAATCGGGATCTATTTGAGCATGGATGAGTAGTAATCCAGTTTATAGTGAGGTTGGTTTTTGTCATTCACTGGGAGTGAATATCAGGGGCTGGGCCACCTCGGAGTTGCCGGTTCCCTGGTCGGGGCCCGAGTCAGGAATCCCGACTTTCCCATCTTCGAGAGGAAAATGACGCTTTGTACAATTTGATTTGACAAACACACTCAAATTCCCGTATATGAAATAAACTTTCTTTGAAAGGCGGAATGCAGCACAGCTGCTCTACCGCTTCATACTGTAATATGGAGGAGGGCACTATGGAGAAAAAGCCTGGCCTGGGGTTAGATCTAGACAGAAGGAGCTTTCTTCAAGTAACAGCAGCCGCGGGCGCTGCCACGGCCATCAGTGGGTTTCCTAGGGTGCTCAGAGCAGCAGCGCCCACCATCAAGATCGGCTCTGTACAACCGGTCACTGGCCCACTGGCGGTAATAGGTCTGGGCCAACGCCGTGCAGCCCAGATGGCCGTGGAGTACATTAATTCCAGGGGCGGCATCAAATCCATGGGTGGGGCCAAGCTGGAGCTGCTGCTGGGAGACAGCCAAACCTCGGCAGAGGTCGGCCGTTCGGAGGCTGACCGCCTGATCAAGGAAGGTGCAAAAGTAATAGTGGGGGCCTTTGAGAGCGGCACCGGCATGGCCATTGCCACCTTGTGTGAGCAAAGGGGGGTGCCCTTTCTTTGCGATGTGGCCACCCTAGATGACATAACCCAGAAGGGCTACAAGTACACCTTCCGAATCTTCCCCACCTCCACCACCTTTGCCAAGAGGATGATAGAGTTCCTAAGGAGCATTTTTGAGGAAAAGAAGGTCTCTCCCAAAAGAGCTGTGGTTTCCTATGTGGGTGACGCCTTCGGGAAGACTCAGGCAGCTTTTTTCATAAAAGAGTTCAAGGCCTCCAACCTGGGTATGGAGATTGTGGAAGAGATAAGTTATCCCTTGGGAGTGCCTGATCTGTCGGCGGAGGTGGCTAAGATCAAGGCGGCAAAGCCAGATGTTCTATTTCCCATATGCAGACCAGGGGATTCCACTCTCTTGACTAGGGAGCTTTTCAAACAGAGGGTGGAACTCATGGGAATAATCAGCCCAGGGTCTCCGGGCTGGTACGAACCCTCGGTCATTAAAGATTTGGACAAACTTATTTACTACGTAATGGACAATGTGCCTTGGGTCAATCCTGAAAGTCCGGTGTACAAGGAGGCCAACGAGCTCTTCTTGAAGAACTACAATGCCTATCTCGAGACCAACAACGGCTACGCTTACACAGGAATACTGGTTGTGGCCGATGCTTTGGAAAGGGCCAAGTCCACAGATCCAGATAAGATAGTGGAGGCCTTTAAGAAGACTGAGTTCAAAGATCATCCCATGGTGGGGGAGGCCATCAAGTTTGCCCCCAATGGAGACAACATAAATGCCACCACAGCCATGATTCAGATCCTTCCGGATCCAGATCCTCTGAAGAGAACCAAGGTGGTGCTGCCCAAAAAATTCGCCCAGGCCCCCTTTGTTTTCCCTGCACCCCAGCTCTGGGAAAGAGGATGAAGTAATCACCCCCCGCACGGCCTCGGCATTGAAAAAAGGAGTAGCCCTGCGGGGGGCCTGGCTCAAAGCCAGGAGGGATCGGTTTTTCAAAGGACTGGGAATAGAAACGCTGGCGGAGCTTCATGAATTATCAACTGCTACTTCAACTGGCGGTGCAAGGCGTTCTCTTGGGTGGGGTTTACGGCCTCATAGCAGTGGGGCTTTCCCTGATATTCGGAGTCATGGGGGTGATCAACTTCGCCCACGGCCCCATGATGGTTCTGGGCATGTACATAGCTTACGGAATTCTGGTCTTGTTGGGGCTGGACCCTTATGTTTCTTTGCTTCTTGTGGCAGCGGCCCTATTTCTGTTGGGCTATCTGGTGCAGGCCACTGTGGTGAATCGCATCTTGGATTTCCCCGAGGCCATGCAGGTGCTTCCCCTCGTGGCCACAGGCTTGATAATCGAAAATGCGGTTTTACTGGGTTTTGGTCCTGACCCAAGGAGCCCCAGGACAGCCCTGGGTCTGGCCACATTGCACCTGGGCCCTGTGATGATAGATGTCTCTAGGCTCATGGCTTTTGGCTTGGCCGTGATCATCACTGGCGTGGTTTTTCTTTTTCTGAAATATTCCGATATAGGCAAGTCCATCAGGGCAGCAGCCGACAACAGGGTGGGGGCTCTTTTGGTGGGGATCCGCGTGGACCGGGTAAACAACTTCTCCTTTGGAGTTGGAGCTGCCACCACTGGCGCAGCCGGAGCCTTGTTGCTTCCCCTCATGGCCACATCACCTCACCTGGGCCACGATTTCACCATGACAGCCTTTGTGGTGGTCATCCTGGGAGGCTTGGGTAGCCTTCCAGGGGCACTTGTGGGCGGGCTGATTTTGGGGGTGGCCGAGTCGGTCTCGACCATAATGGTGCCTGCTACCATGAAGCAGGTGGTAAGCTTCGCATTGTTGGTTGCCATCATGCTCTTTAGACCTCAGGGACTTTTTGGAGGCAGGGCATGAAAAGGCTTCATTTGATACTGGTATCCTGTCTGGCGGTCTTGCTGCTCCTGCCCCTTGTGCTGGACAAGTATCTGTTGGGCATATTCGTAATGATCTTCTTTTATGCCTATCTGGGGCAATCCTGGAACATTCTGACCGGTTACACCGGGCACATCTCTTTGGGCCATGCCCTCTATGTCGGAATAGGGGCCTATACCTCCACTTACCTTGCCATGAACCACAACATCTCGCCCTGGATAGGCATGTGGGTGGGGGCTGTGTTGGCCATGTTGGTGGGTTTGGTGATCGGATTTCTGGGCTTCAGATTCGGTCTGAGAGGGGTTTATTTTGTAATTTTGACCATATCATTCGCAGAGATTGCCCGTTTGGTAGTTTCGCACATCCCAGCTTTGGGGGGATTTGCAGGCATTTTCCTGGACTTCAAACCATCTTTCTGGAATTTTCAATTCAGGGGGAACGAGGCCTATTATTATCTTTCTTTGGGCTTCATGGTGGCCTCTGTGGTGGTGGCCAGGCTCTTGGAACTCTCTAAGGCTGGTAGGCTCATGGTGGCTGTTAGGGAGGATGAAACAGCAGCTGAGGCCCTGGGAGTCAATGCTTTCAAGTATTCCATGCTGGGCATAGCCCTGAGCGCATTCATGAGTGCCCTTGGGGGAACCTTTTACGCCAACTACATCTTTTACATAAACCCCAACTCGGTTCTGGGCATGGGGCTCTCTATAGAGTTGATTCTGAGGCCCATCATCGGGGGCATGGGCACAGCCCTGGGACCGGTGCTGGGTTCTTTTCTTCTGACTCCCCTCTCTGAGGTTTCCAGGGCTTACTTCGCCAAGGGGGGGCTGGAGGGATTGCATCTTATTCTTTATGGAGTGCTGGCTATATTGGTGGTTTTATTCATGAGAGAGGGGATACTGGTTTATCTGAAAAAAGCGTTTGGCTCCAGGCTGGGATTGGAACCATGAGCCTGCTGCTGGTGGAAAAGCTTGAAAAGCATTTCGGGGGGCTCTGTGCCGTGGCAGAGCTGTCCTTCGAGGTCAAAGATGGTGAGATTCTGGGGCTCATCGGGCCCAACGGGGCAGGAAAGACAACGGTATTTAATTGCCTGACGGGTTTTTTGCCCATAGACCAAGGCCAGGTCAGGTTCAAAGGTAGATCCATGATGGGCCTCAAACCCCACCAGATATGCCGTCTGGGCATGACCCGCACCTTTCAGATAGTAAGGCCCTTTTTGAATGTGAGCGTGTTGGACAATGTCATGGTGGGAGCCATGCTCAGGGAGAGCTCTCTGGCAGCAGCCCGCAGATTGGCGCAATCTACCCTGGAGCTTGCAGGGCTGGAGAGCCTCTCCAAAGAAAAGGCCGGCAGCCTTCCCCTGGCCCTAAGAAAGAGATTGGAACTGGCCCGTGCCCTGGCCACCAGGCCGGAGTTGTTGCTCCTGGACGAAGTCATGGGGGGACTAAACCCCCGAGATGTGGACGAGATGGTCAGTTTGCTCAAAGAGGTCCATGCAAGGGGTGTAAGCATCCTGCTCATAGAACATGTCATGAGAGGCCTCATGGCCCTGGCCCAAAGGGTCGTTGTGATCAACTACGGCAGAAAGATATCGGAAGGAGCACCTCAGGAGGTGGTCAGGGACCCTCAAGTGGTGGAGGCTTACCTGGGTAGGGAGTTCCTGGATGCTGGAAATTAAAGAAATTGATGTGTTCTACGGAGACATGCAGGCCTTGAGAAAGGTCAGCCTGCGGGTGGTTCAGGCCGAGATGGTGGCCCTGATAGGCTCCAATGGAGCCGGAAAGTCCACCACCCTTAAGAGTATCTCAGGTCTTCTCAGACCCCGCAGGGGAACCATAAGCTTCCACGGTCAGGATCTGTGCCGCATGAGTGCCTCAGAAATAGTGGAGCTGGGAATAAGCCAGGTACCCGAGGGAAGGCAGATATTTCCAAATATGACTGTCCTGGAAAACCTGGAGATGGGGGCTCAATTCCCCAAGGTCAAGAAATTACGCAGTCAGAGCATGGAGGAGGTCTTTGTACTTTTCCCCAGGCTCCGGGAGAGGATTTCCCAGAAAGCAGGGACCCTAAGCGGCGGGGAACAACAGATGCTGGCCATAGGCCGAAGCCTCATGTCCAGGCCGCAGCTTCTGATGCTGGACGAGCCTTCCCTTGGTTTGTCTCCACTTCTTGTTTCTCTGATCTTCGACACCATAGCCAAGATAAACACCGGAGGCACCATGGTGCTCTTGGTGGAGCAAAATGTTTTCCATGCCCTGAAACTCTCCAGTCGCGGTTATGTGCTGGAGAACGGATTCGTGCTCATGGAGGGGCAAGGGGAATCGCTTCTAAAGCAGGACCATATCCGAAAGGCATATTTAGGACTCTAATATATCCTCAGGGGGGCTCAAGTTTCTTTCCATTTAGCCGAAAAAAGAAGTTGAGATCTTTTGGAAATGAGTATATGCTTGCTTGGCCTTTGAGGCAAACTTGAAGTAAGTTTTGAAAAGTGGCCTTGTACAGGCTGAAAAACCAAGGAGGGGAGATGAGATCGAGAACCAAGGGGGTTTGGTTGGGTGGGATTGTGGGAATCCTGCTTCTTGGCAGCACTTGGGCACAGAACTTGGCCCTGGCATCTGAGTCTGGCGCCTCTGAGAGCGCCGGGACTCCAATTGCGGCTTTTGCCCAAAGCGGTAGTGGTGAGAAGTCAGCCTTGGGAAAAGAGGCCGAAGAGGTTCAAATCCCAGATCCCTTGGAGCCCTGGAACAGGGCTATGTTTACCTTCAACGATCGCTTCTATTTTTGGGTTTTCAAACCGTTTGCCACGGGATATAACGCAGTTATACCTGAGGACTTTAGAATTTGCTTTAGAAATGTGTTCAACAATGCTGTCATGCCAGTGAGGTTTCTCAATAACATCTTCCAACTGAAATTCGAAAATGCCGGTATCGAACTGGCCCGCTTTCTCATAAATTCCACCTTCGGCTTCGGAGGATTGGTGGATGCAGCGGACTACATAAATCTGAAGCCCAGGGAAGAGGATTTTGGCCAGACTTTGGGCTGGTACGGGCTTGACCATGGTTTTTACTTCGTATGGCCCTTTTTGGGGGCATCATCTGCTAGAGACACCGTGGGCATAGCGGCCGACTCATTCATGAACCCCATCAACTGGCTGCTTCCAGGGGCCGAGTGGGTCTTTGCGGCCAGTGCTTACAGATATACCAATGATCAGTCCCTGAGGCTGGGGGAGTACGAGGATCTGATCAAGGCTGCATTGGATCCATATGAGGCTGTCAAAGACGCCTATGCCCAGTACAGGAAGAAGCAGGTGGCCAAGTAAGCACAGAGGCAGCCTCTAAGCTGGTATCAAGGGTCTGAGCTCCAGAAAGGCTTCCCAGGCCTCCATGAGCGAAGGGAACCGCCTGCATGGTTCCTGGCACTGCTTTTGGCGCTTGGTCAGGTGACAGGGTTCGCAGGCTTCTTGGCCAAAGGCTATGCGAACCCTCCTGCCCATGGGAGCCCATACAAACGGGTCACTGGGCCCGAAGAGGGCCAAGGTGGGCACTCCCAGAAAACTAGCCAGGTGAGTCACTCCCGAATCGTTTCCAAGAAACAACAGGCTCCTTCTTAACTCAGAGGCCAAAGAGCAAAGACTCGAAGGTCTTAAGATCTCAAGGGGTCTTCTACAGAATTCTTTTAAGGCCTGCACTGCCTCTTGGTCAGAAGGACCTTCCAATACGCTCCATTTAGCTTCTGGGAAACACTCTGAGATCTTATCCACGAGCCATGTGAATTTTTCAGGGGGCCAGTTCTTTAAGGCAGAACCGCTTCCGGGATGAACAAGAAAGCTTTCAGACTTTGTTCCCACAAGGGGCCATTCCAAGCCTTGCCAAAGGCTCTGATCCAGTTCCATGTTCAGGGCCCTGAAGGGCACCCAAGAGGCATGAACCCACTGAGAAGGTAAGGGCCTTGCAGGTAAGATGGTAAGACGCCTCGATATTTTCTCTCTCAGTCCATAAGCCAAAGGGCCTTCTGAATCAGATGAGAAAAGGTACACATGGTCGTAATCCCACGGATCTGGCCTGAGCCCTGAACATGACCCCCGTGTGGATTCACAAAAGAGTCTGTGCCAACCGGATCCCTCATCCGGGAAGCTTTCCTCCACAACACCCAAGTATCTGAGGAGCTCACCCTGCTGGGCGTGGCCAAGCAAGTGCAAGGAGCAGTGGGGATGAAGCCTTCTTAGGGCCAAGAGCCATGGAATGGTGAGGATCATGTCCCCCAGCCCACAGACCTTCCTCACCAGGATCCGTTCTGATGTCGGCCCCATCTTGAGAACTAAAACCTGGAAATGTACCGTCCACCTGCCCAGGCTTTTCTCGCCTGCTGAAATGAAGCAACCAAGCCCTTCTCACAAGACAGGCTTTGATGTCCGCTCACGGGTAGGGAAAGGAGTTTCAAGCCGGGCCATTAAATGTACTGGCCTCCTGATACCTGCACACACTCCCCTGTTATATGGCGGGATTTTTCTGAACACAAAAAGGTTACCACCCAGGCCACTTCCTCTGGTTTTCCGGCCCTGCCCAAGGCTATCTCAGCCAGGGCTTGTTGCTTGAGCTCCTCGGGTACTGTTTCGTACATCTCTGTGAGGATGAAGCCAGGGGCCACTGCATTGACGTTAACGTTAGATTTACCCAGTTCTTTGGCCAGGGCCTTGGTGAAGCCTATGACCCCAGCCTTGGCCGCAGAATAATTGGTCTGGCCGAATTTTCCCCTCATTCCGTTTATGGATGTGATATTGACTATCTTGCCGTATTTCTGTTCCCGGAAGATGGGAGCCACTGCCCTGCAGTAGTTAAAAGTACCTTTAAGGTCTATGTTTATGACCGCATCCCATTGTTCCTCGGTCATTTTCCAGATGACTCCGTCCCAGTTGATACCAGCGTTGTTGACCAGTATCTCCAGGGAGCCGAACTCCTCCAGTACCTTCTCAACCATGCGCTGGGCATCCTGGAAACTAGAGACATCCGCCTGAACAGCCAGAGCCTTACGTCCCATCCTCTGGATCTCATCCACCACATGCTGGGCCTCTGTGGCTGACTTGCGGTAGTTGAGGGCCACATTGGCGCCGTTGGCTGCCAGATCCAGACATATGGCGGTTCCTATGCCCCGACTGCCGCCGGTGACTATGGCATTTTTCCCTTCCAGTAGCATGAGCGCTCCTCCCAGTGCCTGATTGGCTGCTAAGCCCACAGCATTCTACCCGGACCTGGAAGGGGTGTCAAATCCAGTGAAATGCCAGTCATTCCCCTGGTCTCACAAGATCATGGCTCGAGGTTTTACTCCTTGGCCAAGATCCCTCTCTAGCGGAACATCTTTTCTTCCAATCTTAGGCTCCAGCCCGATCCCCTGGGATCGACTTGGATCTGCCGGCTGTAGGATCCCACGACCCTCTCCCCGAATTTGGTATCCACGTAAGCAGTGGCCATTATGTCATGAGTTCCCACGTCCAGATCCAGGGGCACAATTCCCCCAGGCTCCACCCACAGGGGTTCTGTGGAGTCATCAACATAAACCTTGAGCCTCCATCCTGTGTGATTCACCAGCTCGCCTCTGGTTGGATCCACTGTCGCCCCGTACCTGGAGAACTGTGAAGCCTGGCCTGTGGGGGCAGCTCCAGGTGGATACGGGGATCTGGCCGCTGCCTGGGCTTTTCTGCTCTCGTCTATGGCTACCCCTGTCAGGGCCCCTGCCAGGGCTCCTGCACCTGCTCCTGCGGCAGCTCCTGCAGCCGTGCCTGTGAGCCCATATCCCAAGAGGGCGCCTCCTGCAGCTCCTATGCCAGTGCTGGCCGGCACAGTGCTGTCATAGGTGGCGCATCCCCAGCTCAGGGTTAGGGCGGACAACACGATCACAGCCAGTGTTTTTATTCCCTTCATGGTGAACCTCCCATCTGAAACTCTTTACCCATAGAGACGCCTTCCAGTGACTCAAAGATTACATGTAAGCCTTTAACCCAGGAGATTGCCACGGATCCGTGAGCTTGGGGGCCAGCCCCCCTCCTTCGGCAATCCTCAATGGTGCGAGATAAGAGTCTTCTTGCCCCTGGCCTTCCAGCATGATATAAGGCCCAGGAGGATGGAAGATATGGGAGTAAAGGTTCAGTTTTGGCTGGAGCAGGAGGGCGAACTCATCCTGGGGAAGGGACGCAAGGAGCTTCTTTCCCTTATGGTGGAGTTGGGCTCTCTTCGCAAGGCGGCCAGTCGGCTGGGCATGTCCTACAGGGCTGCCTGGGGCAAAATACGAGAAACGGAAAAACTCCTGGGCTGGCGGCTTGTGGAGAGCTGCAAGGGTTCCCGAAGGCTCACTTTGACCCCAGAGGGAGCCCAACTCCTGGAGCGATTTCAACTCTTCGAGCAGGAGGCCACCTGGGAGGTGCAAAGGATCTTTCGCAAGCACTTCCCCCAAGCCGATACTGATACCTCTGCCCAACTAAGCACCCCTGAAGGTCATTAAGCCAAACATGGGAATCAGCTCATCAAATGGCCTTGCCATCTAGGCCAGATCACGCCTTGTGATGAAAGAATGGGGCCCAGGCAGTGTTTGGGTGCTTTACCTGGTAAACCAGATGAAGAATTCCCGGTTTCCCTTGGGACCCAGCAATGGTGAGGCAAAAGGCTCGGAGGGGCTCAGCCCAAGATAGAGGCCTGCAGCCTCTATCTCCTTCAGGACTCTCTCATGCAGCTTCTCATCTCTTACAACTCCGCCTTTGCCCACCTCCTTCTTGCCCACTTCAAACTGCGGTTTCACCAGGGCCAGGATTCCCTTTGCCCGGGCCTTTAGCAGGCCAACCACTGTTGGCAGCACCAGCCGAAGGCTTATGAAGGAAACATCAATGGTGGCCATGTCTGGCAGTTCTGGCAAATCCCCGGGAGTCAGGTACCTGATGTTGCATCTCTCCAGGAGCACGACTCTGGGGTCCTGCCTCAGGCTGGCATCCAGTTGGCCATGTCCAACGTCAACGGCCAGGACTTTTCTGGCCCCCCTTTGGAGAAGACAGTGTGTGAATCCTCCTGTGGAAGCCCCAACATCAAGTATGCAGGTACCCTCCACCTGGATGCTGAAATGCTCCAGGGCGGCTTCTAGCTTGATCCCCCCACGGCTCACATAGGGCATGGGACGAACCACCCTGATCTGCGCAGTGGTAGAGACCGCTTGACCCGCCTTGGTACAGGTAAGTCCATCCACCTGCACCTCTCCGGCCATTATCAAGGCCTGGGCCTTCTGGCGTGACTCTGCGAGCCCTCTGTCTACCAGGAGAAGATCCAGCCGCTCTTTGCTTTGTTTGACCCCCTTTCTCACCATGACCTGGAAAACAAAGTCTTCATTTATACCAGTCATGAAGCATGCGGGCCAGTCCCTTGGACTGGCTGCAGGAGTTGGAAAGAGGCTTGGCTCCTGGGTCGGAATCTGGCTTAGGAGCCACAATGCAATGACAAAGAGGAACAAGCCCCACCTTGTGGCCATGGCAGGCCTGAACTTGGGATTCCAAACCAAAACTCAGCCAGCAAAACCCTTTTTTTGAATGGCCACCAAAGCGGGTCTCTCTAGCCACTGCAGGGCTGCCAGGGCAATGGAGGCTGCATCCAGGCCGTGGCGCAGCCTGAGCTCTTCCTGAGTCCCATGCTCCACAAACAGATCCTGGATACCAATCCTCTTGACCCTTACCTGATGGATCCCCACCTCACATTCTTGAAGCATCTCCAGCACGGCGCTTCCAAAGCCGCCCGCCAGAACATTCTCCTCCACTGTTATCACTCTGCCTGTTCTCAATGCCAGAGGCACTATCTTCTCCCTGTCCAGTGGCTTGACAAACCTGGCATTCACCAAGGCGGGGCTCAACCCGTGCTCCATCAGTATACGGGAGGCTTCCAATGCCGGCTGAACACAGGCTCCCACAGCCAGAATCAAGACATCATCTCCCTCGCACAGGATTTCACACTGCCCTAGGGGCAAAGGCTCGATGGCCCCCTTGTAAAGTTCCACTCCCAGGCCTGGTCCTCTGGGATATCTTACTGCACAGGGTTTACCCAGGTTCACTGCGGTTACCAGCATGCGCTGCAGCTCCGCCTCGTCCTTGGGTGCCATGAGAACCATGTTGGGGATGTGTCTCAGATAAGACAGATCAAAAAGACCGTGATGAGTGGGGCCGTCTTCACCAACTATGCCACCTCTGTCCAAAGCGAAGGTCACAGGTAATTCCTGAAGACAAACATCGTGAACCACTTGGTCGTAAGCTCTTTGGAGAAAAGTGGAGTAAATGGCCACCACTGGCCGCATTCCCTGGGTGGCAAATCCTGCGGCCAAGGTAACCGCATGCTGTTCAGCTATGCCCACATCGTAGAAGCGCTCGGGGTAAAGTCTGGCAAACTCCTCCAGGCCTGTGCCTTGAGGCATGGCCGCTGTGATGGCCACTATCCTGGGATCCTCGGCAGCCATTTGAACCATGGTTCTGCCGAAAACCGAAGTGTAACTAACCCTGGAGTCCTTGTGGATCTGTTTGCCGGTTTGCTGGTCAAAGGGCCCTATGCCATGGAATTTTGTGGGCTCTTGCTCGGCCGGTGCATAACCCTTGCCTTTCTTGGTCACCACATGAACCAGTATAGGACCTGAGAGTTGCTTGACGTTTCGCAGGGTCTCTATCAACAAACGCAAGCGGTGCCCGTCCAGGGGGCCAACGTACTTCAAGCCCAGCTCCTCGAAGAGGATCCCGGGAGTGATCATGCCTTTGGCAAATTCCTCCCACTTCTTGACTATTCGGCTCACAGGTTCCCCAATACCCGGCAAGGTGCGTATAAATCCCTTCATATCCTCGCGCAAGCGGGTGAAGAGTTGCCCTGTCAAGATCCTGTTGAGATATGAGGACAATGCCCCCACATTGGAAGAGATGGACATTTCGTTGTCATTGAGAATGACTATGAGGTCCCTGTCCAGAGTTCCCAGGTGATTGAGCGCCTCGAAAGCCATTCCTGCTGTGAGAGAGCCGTCTCCTATGACTGCTATGACCTTCTGCGCACGGCCCTGCCGTGAGAGGGCCTCTGCCATGCCCAGGGCAGCAGAAATTGAGGTGCTGCTATGCCCTACGTCGAAGGTGTCATAGGGGCTTTCCTGTCTCTTGGGGAAACCGCTTAGGCCGCCCAGTTTCCTCAGGGTGTGAAAGGCTTCCCTTCGGCCCGTGAGAAGTTTGTGGGCATAGCTCTGATGTCCCACATCCCACACGATGAGATCCCTGGGGGTGTCGAAAACAAAATGCAGGGCAATGGTCAGTTCCACCACCCCTAGGCTGGAAGCCAGGTGCCCTCCATTTCTGGCCACCGTGGAAATTATTTCCTGACGCAGCTCCTCGGCCAGAAGCTTGAGTTCCGTGATGCCCATGCTCCGGATCTGGGAAGGATCCCTGATCCCGGCCAGCAGACCGCCATTCATTACTCTTCTGTTCCTCGTCCCCTCAATGTTCTCTGCGGGCTACATAAAGAGCTATTCCCCGCAATGGTTCAGCCTCAGATCCGAATACAGCCAGGGCTTCCACAGCCTGCCACACCAAAGAATTCAGTTTTGCCCTGCTTTGTTCAACTCCAAAGAGGCTCGGATAGGTAGCCTTTCCCCGTGCCTTGTCTGTCTTGACCGCCTTGCCCAACTTGGCCGGATCACCTTCCTCGTTCAAAAGATCATCCCTGATCTGAAAAGCCAAGCCAAGGGCTTCACCATACCTTCCAAGCCCCTCCAAGAGTTCAGCGGAGGCCCCGGCCAGGATTCCACCTGTGCATACCGATGCCCTGATGAGGGCTCCTGTCTTCCTAGTATGTATAAAAGCCAGGGTTTCGGCATCCACTGCCTTTGCCTCGCTCAATATGTCTGCAGCCTGGCCTCCCACCATTCCACAGACACCTGCTGCAGAGGCCAACTCCAGGGTGGCCTTGATGACCCGAAGAGGCTCCAGGTCTTTTTCCAGGGCCTCCTGGGCTATGAGACGGAATGCCTCTGTGAGCAGGCCGTCTCCTGCCAACAGGGCCATGGCTTCTCCAAAGACCATATGGTTGGTGGGTTTGCCTCTTCTTAGTTCGTCGTCGTCCATGGAGGGCAAGTCGTCATGGATGAGGGAATAGGTGTGAATCATCTCCAGGGCGCAGGCGAAACCCAAAAACATCTGGGGATTTCCTCCGCAGGCCTCAACTGAGGCCAGATGCAAGATGGGTCTTATCCGCTTGCCTCCGGCCAGCAGGGAATAGCGCATGGCCTCCTGTAGCAGAGTGGCCGGCCCATTCTGAGGGGAGATGCAACCCCGAAGCGCCTCTTCTATCAATATCTTCTTGGCCTTCAGATACGAGTTTATGTCCATGTGCTAGCTCATGCGCCAGATTGGGAAGGCTCTTCAAAAGGGCGAAGCTGAAGCTGACCGGCCTGATCTCTTATGAGAGTTTCAACTCTTCTTTCCACCTCGTCCAACCTCTTGCTGCATACGGAAACCAAAGATACACCCTTCTCAAAAAGGGCCAAAGCCTCCTCCAGGGGCTTTTCCCCTCTCTCCAGAACCTGCACTATGTTTCTGAGTTCCTCGAGGGCCTGTTCGAAGTTCACCTCCTCCATCACATCCCCCTGGGCCAAAACCGTTTTTTTTCAAGTCTAGCCTTTTTTTGGTGAATGTCAATGAATTGAAAAGAGGCTGCCTTCCAACCGTAAATGGCCTCCCGAGTGAACTCTTGACACTGTCTTCCTAGGGGAACTATTTTGGCTTGAAATGTCCAGGGGGAGGAAACAGAGGGTGAAGGCTGCGGTGATGGGGTCTGGTGGCAGGTTGGAGGTGATTTCGGTTCCAGCACCAATTCCTGGGCCCCATGATATGCTCATAAGGACCATCTGTACAGGAGTTTGTGGAAGTGACCTTTACAAGATTAGAAACAGTACTGTGCCCCCTGGCAGCGTGTTGGGTCATGAGATAGTGGGGGTGGTGCAAGAGGTTCCATCTGGTTTCAAGGAGCAGTTTCCCCCTGGGAGCAGGGTCACTGTTTCCAATCACGTGCCCTGCGGGGTTTGTGCACGCTGTCTGAGGGGTAGGATCTCCAGCTGCGAGACCTTCAGGTCCACCAATGTGATACCTGGGGGGTTTGCCGAGCAGATAGTGGTTCCAAGTTCTCATCTGCCCCAAGGGGTGATGAGCTTCTCGGATTCTCTAAGCGATAGCCAGGCCCTCCTAGCCGAACCCCTGGGGTGTTGCCTCAGGGCCATGGAGAGGTGGCAGCCCCATGGAGGCTCCAGGGTGATGCTGATCGGGCTGGGGCCCATGGGTGTGTTGATGAGCCTGGTCCTGGCCAGGGCAGGACTTGAGGTACTGGGGGTGGATCTCCTGGAAGAGAGAAGGAGGCTGGCAAGCCAAAAGGGCTGTTGGCGTACCTGTAAGCCTGAGGATGCTATGAAACATAAAAAGTTCCAGGGGGTCGTGCTCACTGCGTGCAATGAGCCTGCATTGGAGTTGGCAGTCCAGGCCGTGGAGCCTGGCGGATGGGTTGGTCTCTTTGCTGGCCCCAGCCGGGGGGAAGCCTTGCAAGTCAAACTTCAGGAACTATATAGACAAGAGGTGGATCTTTTGCCTTCGTACTCCACCGGGCCCAAGCACATGCGTGAGGCCCTCTCCCTTTTGGAGGCCGGGGCCTTGGATGTGGAGGGCCTCATCACCCATGAGCTCCCCATCGAGGAGATACAGCGGGCGGTTGAACTGGCCGAATCCAAGGTGGGCTTGAAGACCATTCTGAGGTTTTGAGGCATGCCAGAGACCCCCAAGATCATGAAAACAGCCCTGATTTGGGGGGCCAGGGATCTCAGAATGGCCCAGGTGCCGATACCAGAGCCGGGCCCTGGGGAGGTTCTTGTGAGGGTCAAAGTTGCCCTTACCTGCGGCACTGATCTCAAGACCCTCAAGCGGGGATCCCACAGGATGATCCCCAGCCTGCCCTCTGCCTTTGGGCATGAGTTTTCGGGAGTCGTGGAAAAGATCGGCCAAGGGGTGGATGGCTTTTACCCTGGCCAGGCAGTGGTGGCTGCCAATTCAGCGCCTTGCGGCAGGTGTGATTATTGCAAGGCCGGAAGGGCCAACCTCTGCGATGATCTGGAGTTTCTAAACGGGGCATATGCAGAGTTCATAAAGATTCCAGCCTCCATCGTGCGTTGTAACCTCCATGTACTGCCAGATTCCCTAGATCCGATCCAAGCAGCTCTCACAGAGCCTCTGGCCTGCGTTCTGCATGGAACAGAGAGATCAGGAATAGAGATGGGACAGAGTGTTTGCGTCATGGGCATGGGCCCCATCGGACTGATGTTCGTGGCCCTAGCTGCGCAAAAAGGGGCTTCTGTTATAGCAGTGGGGAGAAACCCTCTGAAACTCCAGAAGGCAATGAAGCTGGGGGCCGCCCACAAGGTGGAGATGGGTCCCCTGGAAAGCCTCCAGAGCAGAATCAGGCGGCTGACTCCGGGTGGGAAAGGGCCTGATGTGGTCATAGAGGCGGTGGGTCTGCCTCAGGTGTGGGAGATGGCCTTAAACTTGGTCAAAAAAGGGGGATTGGTAAACCTCTTCGGGGGATGTGCCAGGGGCACAGTGGCCAAAGTGGATGCCCATCTTCTTCACTATGAAGAAAAATCCGTCATAAGCGTGTTTCATCACACCCCTCATTTTGTGGCCACTGCCTTGAGGCTTCTGGCCTCCCAAGTCATTCGGGCAGAAGACTTGGTGACCCATGAGCTGCCCCTGGAAGAACTTCCCAAGGCCTTCGGGCTCATGGAACAAGGAAGAGCAATCAAGGTCGCCATACGGCCGGAAAGAGAAGGATTCCAAGGGAGATGACACAGAAGGAAATCAAGGTTTTCCTTGCTCCGCGGAGTATTGCGGTGATCGGCGCCTCGGACACACCGGGCACGTGGGGTTCTTTCATAATGGAGGGGATGCTGGCCCGGAATTACCGGGGGAAGATCTTTCCTGTAAATAGAAACGGCAAGCCTGTGTACGGGATTCCTTCTTACAAGGACATCAGGGAGATTCCCGAAGAGGTGGAATTGGCCGTGGTGGCTGTTCCCCAGGAGGCCCTGGAGGAGACCCTCAAGGGTTGCGCTTCACGAGGGGTCAAAGGGGTCACGATCATAAGCGCAGGTTTCGCAGAGGTGGACACAAAAGGAGAATTCAAACAAAGAGGCCTGAGGGATCTGGCATCCTCTTTGGGTATTAGGCTCTTGGGTCCCAATGTGAGCGGCACCTTCAATCTACATTTTCCATTCAATGCCTCTGGAGCTCCGGCCAGACACCTGGTGTCCAGCCCCCTGGCAGCAGTATGTCAGGGTGGATACGCCTTCTACGACTTACTGGCAGCCGGAGGCCCAAGAAACATGGGGGTTGGGTGGTTCGTGCATACAGGCAACGAGTGTGACCTGGAGGTAAACGATTTTCTGGAGTTCTTGGGCCAAGATCCCCAGGTAAAGGGCATCCTGATGTACCTGGAAGCCCTGAGAGACCCTAAAAGATTCATGAGGC
This sequence comes from bacterium, assembly GCA_037481695.1. Lineage (NCBI taxonomy): Bacteria > bacterium. The sequence goes on from JBBFLE010000014.1 coordinate 35,362, forward strand.
TTGCGAGAGAAATAAGCAGGCTGAAACCCATACTGGTTTTCAAGGCTGGACAAACCCGAGCAGGGGCCAGGGCGGCCCAAAGTCACACGGGAGCGCTTTGCGGTGAGCAAAAGGTCTATGAGGGGGCCTTCAAACAGTCGGGTGTGCTCATGTGTCCCAGTATCGAGCTACTGCTTTCTTTAGGCCACATGCTGGTGGAAAGACCCCTGATGAAAGGAAACAGGGTGGGCATAATGACCATGGGGGGCTCCTGGGGGGTAAGCCTTACCGACGAGCTGGAAAAGCGGGGCATATGGGTGCCGCAGCTGAGCCAGCGCCTCCAGAGCGTGCTCAGGGATTTGGGAATGCCCGAGAGGGCCTCCACCAAGAATCCCGTGGATATAGGGGCTGCTGGCATATCCTATCACCTGAGACCCCAAGACGTGGTGAGCATGGCAAGGGAAATGCTTTTGTCCGGAGAAATTGACGGGCTTATTTTTCATGGTTTGGGCAGGCCCGGAATGGCCAGGGAAAGAGAAGCCGACAGGGCAAGGGGGGTGTTCCTGTCCGTGGAGGTGAGCCTCATGAGGGATGTGCAGGCTCTGGAAAGGCAGATCAAGAAGCCCGTGCTTCTGGGGTGCTGCCTCTCGCCCTGGGAGAGCCAGGCAGTCTGTGACCTGAACAAAGAGCACATCAGAACCTACCAGCGCCTGGATGAGATGGCCCTGGGCCTGAGGCTCTTGGCTGACAGAGAGCTATATTTGAAACAGGCAGGAGAGCCTTGAAGCTCTTCTGGTGTCTGCTGGGAAACCAACACATGATTAGCCCAATGGCCCAGGTAAATGCTTATGGGGGTGGCTGTTGACACCATCTGGATGCCTCTGGTAGGGTGAATGGTCGTGTATGGAAAGATGAAAGAGCAAAGCCCATGTGGATACCCCAGATTCAGGCCCTCCCGGAGGCCAAATGGTTTGATCTTTTTTCATGTCTCATCCCCCAGGAGTGTTTCAGCCAGTTCGACATCGATCCAAATACCTTCGAGGATTCGCAAGGGCGTCTGCGCTTGCGGGTGCTCTATAGGGGGCAAGGCAGGATTCTTAATGTGAGGATTACCAACCCGGCGGACCCGGTGGATCCCATTTACTCCATCTTCATCCAGGAATATGGGGAAGAGGGGGTGGAAGTTCTGGGGCTTAACATCAATGATCCGGCTTCTGAGCGTTTCGAGGTGGATGTAGACGAATACGGTCGTATTCCTGCTGATCTGGTTTCGGGCCGCCGCAATATCCCCGAGGAGATAAGGGCCATGCATGCCGGGCTGGCGCCAGGGCAGGTGAGGAGAGGGCTTCGCTGGACCAGGGGCGTTCTGGAAGGGTTGGAGGAGTTTCTTCGAAGAATAGGAAAGAGCTGGATCTGGTGTGAAGCCATGGCTTACCACAATGCCATAGTGTATGAGTGGCATGGCTTCGGCTATCAGTTTCACACCTGGGAAGACGAAATGCACTGGATAGATGCCGAGTTCAGACCGCCTTACGGTGTCTTGTACAAAAAACTGGATGGGAGCAACCCTTTCCGTAGACCGGGAATGGAACAGAGCGTGCGTGGCAGGAGCTGGGCCATCCATGACGGGGTTCTAGGTCGAGCGTGGATAAGACCCACCATGCTCAAGCAGGTGGGAGTAAGCGCTGGAGTAAATACTTTTCCAGATGGAATCTACTGATCCCAAAGGAGGTGCCACATGATCAGCATTCAGGGAGTACTAGTTCCAGTAGACTTCTCTAAAGAATCTCTTCTTGCAGCCAAGTTCGGGGCTTCCATGGCAGAGGAGTACAAGACAAAGCTCTACGTGATGCATGTCATGGAGCCGGTTCACCCTTCCCTGAGGGGTTACATATCCGACTTCGAGGCCTTCCAGCAGAAGATGATAGCCCAAGCCAAAGAGGATCTTGAAAACGTGGTGCCCAAGAGCGTCAAGGACAGGATTCCTGTGGAATTTATCTTGGAAATAGGCAATCCCACATATCTCATAGTGGAAAAAGCTAAAGAGCTGGGCGTGGACGTGGTGGTCATAGCGACTCACGGTCGAACTGGTCTGGCTCATGTTTTGTTGGGAAGCGTGGCTGAAAAGGTGATACGTCATGCACCCTGTCCTGTGTTTGTGATAAGAAATCCAAAAGACAAGTACGTTTACGGGTGGGAATAGCCTGGTCTTAGCTTTCCCAAGAGGCTTCAGGGGTCCAAGAAGGGAATCCCAGGGGATGGGTGTTCCGGAGTAAAGATCAGGGGGATTCATGGATCAGAACAAGGGTTTTAGGGCCCTGGCCAGCCTGGTTCTAGGCCGGGATCTTTGCACCACTTGTGGGGCCTGCGCCTGGATCTGTCCTTATTTGGACGCTTTTTCTGCAAGGATAGTCAGGCTCCATGACTGCGATCTGGCAGAAGGACGCTGCTATGCCCATTGTCCCAGAACAGGACTGGAACTTTCGCACCTCAATGAAAAGCGTTTTGGCTTAAGAGATGTGCCGGTGAAACTGGGCTTTTACAGCAAGATCCTCATGGCCAGGGCCCAGGACCCTGGGGTTCTTGAGAGAGCCCAGACAGGAGGGGTCGTATCCTCTCTGGTCGCCATGGCCTTGGAAGAGGGGATAGTGGATGCAGCGCTTCTGACCCGAGTAGGAAAGGATCTATTACCCTCGGGCAAGATAGCCACCAGCAGGGAAGAGGTGTTGGAGTGTGCTGGATCCAGCTATGTGGCCTCCCCCAGCCTGGCCACACTCAACAGGGGGCCATGGGACGGGGTAGGTCGCATATCGGTGGTGGGGGTGCCCTGTCAGGTCCTGGCCCTGGAAAAGATGAAATCCTGTGATTTGATTCAGGATGCCCCTGCCCGAAAGGTAGTCTTGAGTATAGGTCTTTTTTGTACCTGGGCCCTTAGTTACGGTCCTTTTATAAATTTTCTGAGGCAGAGGATCCCCTGGGAGACCGTGGAGAGCATGGACATAAGCCCTCCTCCTGAGAGGATCCTCAGGCTTAAAACATCGGATGGGACAAGAGAGTTTCCGGTGGAAGAGATTCGCCCCTTTATTCAGCCCGCTTGTGCCTTCTGCGCAGACATGAGCTCAGAGCTGGCTGATCTATCCGTGGGGACCGTGGAGGGGGAGCCAGGTTGGAACACCTTGATTCTCAGGACTGAGGCCGGAGAATCTCTCCTGGAAAAAGCTATTACCCAAGGGATACTGGAGGTAAAGGCCCTGCCTGCAGACTATTTGGAACACCTGGTAGAGGCCTCCATCTTGAAGAAAAGAAGGGCCCTGGAAAGACTAAGGAACATGGAGGAAAAAGAATTCAAATACCTGAAGGCTGATTCATCTTGGTTGGAAGCCGTGGAGAGCGGACCAAAAAGGGGGGAGCCATGAGCCTAATCAAGACCGATGCCCCTGGCCGCAGGCTGCTTCTGATGGGCAATGAGGCCATGGCCAGAGGGGCCCTTGAGGCCGGAGTTGAGGTTTGTGCAGCTTACCCTGGCAACCCCTCCTCTGAAATAATTGGATGCCTTTCTCAGGTGGCAGAAGAGATGGGCATCTATGTGGAATGGTCGGTAAACGAGAAGGTGGCTCTGGAGGTTGCCGCTGCGGCGTCTTTGGCTGGGCTCAGAGGCCTTGCAGCAATGAAACAAAACGGCCTCAATGTGGCCTCGGACTTCCTTTTGAACCTGAACCTTACCGGCACCAAAGGGGGTCTGGTGGTGGTGGTGTGCGACGACCCATCTGCCCTCTCCTCCAGCAATGAGGAAGATTCCAGAGCCTTTGCCAGGTTGGCCGACCTGCCCCTGCTGGAACCCTCAGGTTTCCAAGAGGCCAAGGAAATGACCAAGTGGGCTTTCGAGCTCTCCGAGGAACTGGGGCTGCCTTGCCTGATCAGGAGTGTCACAAGGGTTTCCCATGCCAGGGGCAACGTGGAACTGGGGGAGCTGCCAACACAGAGGCGCCGGGCGCACTTTGATACCTCCAAGCCCATACTGCCGGTGCCAGTGGTATGGGCCCACAGACTCTTGCACCAGAAACTGGCAAAGTGCAGGGATCGATTCCATGGCAGCGGTTTTAACCAGTACAGGGGCCCTCAGAGACCCGAACTGCTGATCCTCACCAGCGGTGCAGGATTCATGTATTCTTTGGAGGCAGTATCAAACCTGGGGCTTGGAGATCGTGTGGGCATAGCCAAGCTGGGCACCACCTGGCCACTTCCAGAAACCTTCCTCAAAGAGCAGTTGGCCAGGAGCCAAAAGGTCTTGTTCGTGGAGGAGGTGGATCCCTTCATGGAGTCCAATGTGAAGGGGTTTGCCGCCCAAAACCAAACTCAGCTGGGTCCCAAGATCTTTCTGGGAAAAAGCAGCGGAACTATTCCAGACATAGGTGAGCTTACCCCTGACCATCTCATCAAGGTCCTGAGGGAACTCTTTGATGTGAGGTACCAGCCCAGGCCACAGGCTTACATTCAAGAGGCAATGGAGGCTGCCTCCCATTTGGCTCCGCCGCGTACACTTGGCTTTTGCGCAGGTTGTCCCCATAGGGCCACTTATTGGGCCGTAAAGAAGGCGCTGGCTCTGGACGGCCGGGAAGGTTTTGTGTTGGGGGATATCGGTTGCTACTCCCTGGGCATGGGGCCTGCCGGCTTTTTCCAAATGAAAACCCTTCATGCCATGGGGTCAGGAGCTGGCTTGGCCAATGGATTTGGCCAGTTGGGCAGATTCGGGCTGGATCAGCCGGTATTGGCTGTTTGCGGGGACTCCACTTTCTACCATGCCGCCATCCCTGCCCTTGTGAATGCCAAATACAATGGCTCCAGTTTCCTGATGCTTATTTTGGATAACAGAGCGACGGCCATGACAGGATTCCAACCTCACCCGGGCACAGGCCGTACAGCCATGGGAGAAACCGTAGACCCCATCGACATAGAGGGGCTTTGCAGGGCTCTAGGAGTCCAGGTCAAGAGTGTGGATCCATTCGATCTGGACAGCACCGTAGAGGTGCTTACGGATTTTCTAAGACAAGAAAAAGGCGTAAGGGTGCTAGTGCTCAAGCAGGAATGCGCACTGGTCAGGGGAAAGCGTCAGGGGAGACTCTTCAAGATCAGGGTTGATCAGGATCGTTGTCTGGGCCTTCAATGTGGGTGCAATCGTCTGTGCACCAGAGTTTTCAGATGTCCTGGATTGGTCTGGGACAGCACATCCGGAAAGGCCACTGTGGATGACGCCATTTGCACTGGTTGTGGAGTTTGTGCCACCATATGCCCGGCCTCGGCCATCCTCAAGGAGGCAGTCTGAAAAATGCTTTTGGAGAAGGATCCTTGGAACCTTGTTATAACCGGGGTGGGAGGCCAGGGAAATGTTTTGGCTTCTCAGATCCTGGGTCAGATCCTGGTGGACAAGGGGTATCTGGTCACCATAGGGGAAACCTATGGTGCATCCCAAAGAGGTGGCTCTGTAATGAGTCATTTGCGTGTCTCCACAAGGGATCAGTTCTCACCCATCATCCCAGAGGGGCAGGCAGATCTGGTGATAGGTCTTGAACCCATAGAGGTATTGAGGGTCATGACCCAGTATGGAAACCCTGGGACCATGGCCCTGATAAATCTTCGACCGGTTCACCCCATTGAGGTCATAGCAGGGGAGAGCCGTTACCCTGAAGTGGAAGAGGTGTTGCTCAAGATCAAGAGATTGAGTTCCAGGATCTGGATCTTGAATGCCACTGAAATAGCCCTGGACATGGGGGATCCTATTTTCTCCAACATGGTCATGCTGGGGGCCTTGTCAGCTCTGAGTCTTCTGCCTGTGGACCAGGAAGGGTTTTGCTCAGCAGCTCAGAAGCTCATGGGCAGCCACCGCATGCAAGATAATCTCCTGGCCTTTCAAAAGGGCAAAATGGCCATAAAGGAGTACAAGAACGGATAGATTGTTTTGCCTTACAAAGCCATGGTTTGAGCTTTCCCCTCCGGAGACCAGTGTGTATGGTACAATGAACAGATCATGTGCTAACTGGTTTTCTCTCTCTCAGCTCCTGGCTGGCTTTAAAGTTGCAAATGCCCAGATGTACCGGCGGGTTGTGACTTAGCCCCCAGCTTAACTGAGCCTGCCCAATGGTGTGCAATTCTCAGATTCAGCTGCTGTACTGGCGAAATATTTCCTGTAGCTCTTGAATCAGAGCTATCTCCATGGGCAGATACGAGTCGTCCTCTAGTACGAACTCCAGGATATAGGTGAGTTTATGTTCTACTGCTGTGGTGGGATGCTCCACCTTCTGGGTTATGCGGATTTCCTTTAGACCCTTGTAATCTTCTCTTTTGGAGGTCTCGGTTCTCTCTAGAATCAAAGCCAGACCTTTCCTGGCTTCCTCCACTGTGTCTATGATCACCTCTATGCCCACCAAGCGTTTTATTGCCTTTGTCATTTGATCTTCGTATACCTTGATCTTCATGAGGCTCTCTCCCTGGGCTTCAGTGCCTTAGTCATCGCCATGACAGAACTACAGGTTAGATTTCAGCTTCTTTTCGCAGGATCTTGATGCGATTATCCATCCTGTCCATGAGGTTCTTGAGCTCCAGCTGCAAAGAGGCCATGTTCTCGTGACGACGCTTGTAGATCTTCTCCACCTCTGTTCGCCAGTATTCCACGGTCCTTCTCTCCCTCTCTGCCATCTCCCTTTGGAGCCTTTTTTGCATCTCTGCTAGGACCGTCCTGTCTACTCCCATGGATTTCCTCCCATTCAGTCAAGGGCTTTTTGTGCCCCAGCAAGAGGGCCTCGGGCCCCGACTCCCAGATCCACCTGTCCCGGCTGTTCAAAAAAAAGGGCTTCATGCTTCCAAATGCCTGAGCTCTATTGCATCTATTCGATCTTCACCCAGTCCCCTTTGACCGGCCAGGGAGATATGAGTTGGGGATCTGTTCTCTTCTTCCAGCGAAGGCAACCCCAGTTCCCTCCTCCTGGCCGAAAGTATGGATTCTCCTATTCTGTCTAAAGCCACTGGATCACAGGAGATCAACAGCCCGGCAAAAGGCCACACCCACCGGGGCGAGTATGAAGGCCCCCCATGACATTGAGCCCTGGTGGCGTCGCAGACCACCAGACACTGTCTGCGCCGCAGTTCTGGGTGATCCAATAGATCCACCAGATAGGGGCTGCAGGTCTGGTCGTGGTATTTGTTGGGGTTATGGATCACCCCAAAGAGGTTTTTCATTGATATGCTGACCCCTGCTAAATCGTGATCCTTCAGAACCGGGACATTGATGAGGCAGGTGGCCCAACGGATGATCACCTGGCTGAAACAAGATCCTATGGAGCCATGTACCCTGGGCATGGGTTCGTAACCGTAGCGATCTGTGCCAAAACAAAGAGGGCCTTGCTCCTCCTCCCTGATTCTGTAACCGGCCAAGCTGAGTTCTCGGCTTGTACGGTCCCAAATCAGGATATTGCGGCCAGGCACGCCTGCATCCATGAGTTCAGCAGCCAAGGCCATGGCCACATCAGGGCGCGTTGCTATACCTGGACCTCCTACTCCGTTTACCTTGATGGCTATTCGGTCTTGAGGGCTGAAAAACAATTTCCACACATCCCTGGCTTTCTCTGCGGTGAGTTGTTCCAAGCCTCTCCTCAACCAGGTGCGGATCAAATCCACCTGGTCCTGTTGATCTTTTCTGGCCAAGCTCTTGTCTCTGATGAGGCAAACCCTGCCTTTGAGCCATGGGAAAGAGGATTGCCATCCACCCCAGGAATTCCGGGGCCCAGCAGTGACTGCCATGGCTCCCCAGGCTCCCATGAGCCTCATGAAACACCTTCGCGTAAGGCCCTGGAAGCTCTCAGAAGACATCGGCAGAAAAGGCGTAGATTTCTGTCTGAGGGTCCTTCCAGGCATCTGGTGGCAAACCGGCTTTGATGCAAGTCTGTGACAGAAAGGTCTCCAGCCCCCAACCGTTGTCGGTAGCTACCTGAGGAAGAAGAAGACCTCTTCTGGGCCCTCTGACCACGTAAAGGCCGTGGGTCCCCACCTTCACCTGGGAGATATCGGTTACCCGTTGCATGGGGGTCAGCACGGAAATCTCAACTTCTACCTTTGGCCATTCCTCCTGACTCAGGGGGGGAAACCGAGGGTCTTCAAAAGCCGCGGCCCTGGCCATGTCCCTTACGGTCTCATAAAGAGGCTTCACGGCTTGGATGAATCCTATGCAGCCCCTGAGTCTCTTGTTTTTCTCCAGGGTGACAAAGGCGCCTCTGGGCTCGCGCAACCTGGGGGGCACATCAGAGATCTCTGGGGCGGCCTTGCCCTCAAAAGCTGTGGCTATGCTTTGTCTGGCAATGTCTTTGAGCAGTTTTTTTTCATCCTCGGTAAGCCCCAGATCCACTCCCACCTTGGCTGTTTCCCCTTTTTCTTCTTTCATATCCTTTCTCCAGCACACTGCCCCATAGCCCACCACCCTGGAATTATCCCCCGAGACTTCTCCTGAATGGGAATAGCCCAGCACCTCCCCCTTTTTCACTCCGGCGCTCCTCACCAGGCGAAGGGTGGTCAAGATAGGGCCTATACCACAGGCCTCCAGCCTGCCCGCCGAGACTTCCTCCCATAGGCCCTCCGGATCCACCTGTTCCATATACTTTAAGACCCTGCGGTCCATTTTCTCTGCAACCTGAGAGGGGTAGAAGTGGGAAAGGTCAGAGGATGCCACCACCAGGAATCTGCTCCCATCCATAACTTTCTCAAGAACTTTAGCCAACTCCTGAGCGCTTTCCAAATCCTGGCTTCCCATTACAAGGGGTATGAGTTTCCAACCACCGGCCAGAGTCTCCTGAAGGAAGGGGACCTGCACCTCCAGGGCGTGTTCCCTGCTGTGTGCCTCGGGCAGGTCCCGTATCATGAGGCTGGATTTCATCAGAAGATCACATCTTTCTTCATCTACCTGAACCGAACCCAGGGGAGTACGATAGCTTCCCTTGGGCCAAACCGAAACGCCACGAAACCCCACCCTGTGGCTGGGAGACAATACCACCACTGTATCCAGATGCTGGCCTCTTACCTGGTTATAACTTAGGCCAGCAACACTCCCGCAGTAAATATAACCAGCATGGGGGGCCAAAATGGCCATGGGTGGAGCCTTGAGGTGGCCGGGCGAGGAAGCTCCCAAAAAAGCCCTTAACTGTTTCCTCAGCAGCTCGGGCTGATCAGGGTAAAACTGACCTGCCACCGCAGGCTCACGTACCGGTTGCATGGCCCATACCTCCCCTGCGGCTTGTATAGCCATTGTCGTGAAGCCCATCAACACAGCACAGATGCCAAGGGTTCTCATGGCCTGGTTTCTGCTTGGGTTCAGTGAAAGGCTCCTGGTCTTATTTTCCAAGTAGTGCCTTGCGGCGAATCCAAAACCTGAATTCCTTTGGCAGCAAGTTCATCCCGGATTCTGTCGGCTTCGGAAAAGTTGCGTTCCAGGCGCGCTTGGGATCTCTTTCGCAGAAGTGATTCAATCTGCTCTCTTTGGATCCCCAGGCGTCCCAAAAGCAGATTCTCCTTTTGAGACTGGAACTGTGCTGGGGAAAGCTGCAAAATGCCCAGGCACTCCCGCGCCAATTTAAAGCAGGCCAAGGCAGCCTCTAGCACAACCAAAGCCCCTGGGTCGGTTGCGCTCTCATCCAGCCACTGGTTCAAGTTTCTGGTGAGTTCGAAAATCCCTGCCATGGCCCTGGGGGTGTTAAAGTCATCTTCCATGGCCTCATGAAAGCTTTTTTGGAATTGCCCTATGAAGCCAGGTAGTTGCCTGGCCGAATCAAGCTCCTGCGAGGCCCCTGAAATCTTTTGCCCCTGAGCTTGTAGAGCATGTTTTTCCAGACGTTCCAGGGTTCCGTAGAGCCTGTCCAAGGCTGCTTGGGCCTCGGCCATGCCTGCCTCTGTGAAGTCCAGGGGTTTGCGATAGTGGGTCATGAGGAAAAAAAGGCGGATTTCCTCGGGATGGTAGCGCTCCAGGGTTTCACGGATAGTCAGGATGTTTCCCAGGGACTTGGACATCTTGACCCTTTCCCTGGTAAGAGGGCCGTTGTGAATCCAGAATCTAGCCAGGGGTTTTCCAGTGAGAGCCTCTGACTGAGCTATCTCATTTTCGTGATGGGGGAAGACCAGATCCAGACCCCCACCGTGGATGTCCAGGGGCTGCCCCAGATATTTCTGGCTCATGCAAGAGCACTCTATGTGCCAACCTGGCCTGCCTAGCCCCCATGGACTCTCCCAAGCAGGCTCTCCTGGCTTGCTTTTTTTCCAAAGAGCAAAATCCAGGGGATCCTTTTTTCTTTCGTCAGGCTCCACCCTGGCCCCGGCCATCATCTGGTCTCTGTCCCTTCGGGAAAGCTTTCCATATCCCTGGAAACTGGAGACCGAAAAGTACACGTTTCCATCCACCGCATATGCCACCCCTTTTTCCTCCAGAGCTCTTATCATCTGGATCATATCGGCCACATGCTCTGTGGCAAGGGGCTCCAGGGTGGGGGAAAGAACTCCCAGATTTGCCATGTCCCTCTGAAATGCTTCTATATATTTCCTGGATATCTCGTTCCATTGAAGCCCTTCCCTTTGGGCCCTGTCCAGTATCTTATCGTCTATGTCAGTGAAGTTCCTTATGTATTTTACCTCCAAACCCATGTATTGAAGGTATCTGTATATCACGTCAAAAACAATGGCCGAGCGCGCGTGTCCCACGTGGCACTCGTCGTAAACGGTGACACCGCACACATACATTCGAACCCGCCCCGGCTCAAGGGGTTCAAAAGGCTCTTTACGGTGGGTAAGGGAATTATAGATCTGAAGTGCCATGACTCCAGCCACTCTTATGCGCCAGGACCTGAATACTCAAAGACCTTGCATGGAGGCCACTCCAATACTTGGGCCTTTAAACCTTGGAAATGCATCGCGCAGAGCAAACAAGATTGCTTTTTCTCGGAGTTTTCCTTGCTTGAAGTTCGCAAGACTCCAAGTGGCAAATCCTCCTGGCATAATATCCTTGGCACATCTCTGGTGTCAATGAGCCCATAGGCAGCGGATCTCAGTCCGGAAGCGCAACCCTTCGGAAGGCTTCAGCGTACATACATCCGACCTCTTTGCCCATCTCCTGGAAACGTTGTCGTATGAACTTTTGCATGGAAACAGGATCCTTCACCTGGCTCTTATGGGAGAGGATGGCCTGTATCTTGAGATCCATGACGCTGGTTATATCCTGCCAGTGGTTTGGGCAGTGGGTGGCAAAAAAGTAGGCTTCTTTCACCTTGTGGGGGGCCAGGCCTTCCTCCATGAGCTCTTGGAAGAAATTAGGATTTCCGCATGCAGGGTAAAGGGCGTCAAATACCGCTTCTGCGGCCATGCGGTGATCCCTGTGGCTCACATAAGGATTCTCAAAGACCCTGTTGGCCGGATCTTGGCAAAGCACTACCTCTGGTTTTAGCTTTCTTATCCACCTGACCAGCTCCTTTCTGAGTTGCCGGTCGTTTTCCAGCTCTCCATCTTGAAAGCCCAGAAAAAAAACATCCCTCACACCCACCAACCCGGCTGCCCTCCGTTGCTCCTCTCGACGCAATTTCGCAATTTCTTTGGGTGTGTCTGATAGCTGCTCAGAGCCTTTGTCTCCATCTGTACAAATGAGATAGTTGACCCTGGCCCCTGCCTTGGCCCACAAGGCCACGGTCCCGGCGCACCCAAAATCCACATCATCGGGATGAGCACTAACTACCAAGACTTCAGAGGGAATCTCCATGAATCTCCTCTCCCAAGAGCTTTTAAGGCCGGATATTTGATTCCTTCTGTTCCACAAGCAGTGGATGGGTCGGCCCACTAGATGATATTCTAGGCTTGGGCAATTGGCCAAGATAGCGGGCCCGCACAGCATTAGAACTCCCCGGTGCAAGGTGTGCTGGGTGGCTCCGCTTGAGAGGGTAGCCCCCCAGGGCAACGACATGCCAGGGTTTGTTTTAGATCAGATAGAGTGTTTGCTTCGGAGGTGTCATGGCCCCAAGCAAAGTCAGATTTCTTGCCAAGACGTGGGTGATCTTGCTCTATCTTTGGATGCCGGCATGCCCCATGGCCTTGGCTGAAACCCCTAACAAACTCCTGTTTTTCAATACCCTGGCGGATCTGCTAAGAGGGGATCTTTGGCAGTGGATTTCCCAACAGGAGCTCCTACACCGTCTTTACATTTACCCCGAAAGGTTCCTTGTCATAGGCATGGGTACTACCAACTGGCCTGAGCGAATGGGAGAGGTGCTGGTTACAGGAACCGTGGCCAACACACTCTTCCAGTGGGCAAATCCCGAATATCCTTACCGGGTGCAGAGTATCAAGGAAGGGGTTTTCCCCTGGATCCAACTGGCAGTGGTGGATCCCAAAAGCGCGCTGGAGTGGTCGCTGGAGCGCTCTCAAGACCTGCATGGAGCTCTCATTCAGCGATTCAGGCAGGAGGGGATAGACAGGTGCGCTCTTAGCATAGAGGCGGTGACCGCTCACGTGGAATATAGCCTCACTTACAGGATACCCAAAAGCGGCTTTGACCTAAGCGTTCCGGCCGGAAGATCTGAATACATGAGAAGTTTCCAGGAGGAGGGCAGGGCCAAGTGGATCCTCCAGGGAATTTACGTGGACGAATCCCTGGCTCCCAGTTGTGGGATTCCTCCGGGCCAACCCTTGCTACTTGTGGGGTATAATCAAGAAACCCTCAACGGAGGCCTTGTTCGCCTGGCCAGGGTTCAAAATGCCAAGGTCCGCTATTTCCCCATAGAGCGCCACGAGGTCATCAAATCGGACCTTAGCATCTCAGATGTGAGGCTTCATGAGGGAAGGGTCAGCATAGACATACGCAATCTGGGAGCTCTGACAGCGGAGCATCTTAAGGTCAAGCTCAGCCTACCCGATACAGAGAGAGAACTGGAGGCGGTGCTTCCCAGGGTGAAACCCGGAGAAGAGGTAAGGGTGCGCTTCAATGTCAATATAAACCGCTCAGACCGCTCCCTCTTGATTCAACTGGATCCAGAAGAACAGATCCTGGAATCTGACAGATCCAACAATCGAGTGGAAAAAAAGCAGGGGCTTCTTGGATGGTAAGCCTTTCTGGCCCGGTCCCTCAGGCAGGCTTTTGGACAAGACCGGCCCTTATGCAGCGGGTGCAAACCCTGATCCGTTTTATTGTTCCCCTCTGCACCACGCGCACCTTCTGAAGGTTGGGCTGCCATATGCGAGTGGATTTCCTGTTGGAATGGCTCACGTTGTGTCCGTACTGTATACCCTTGTTACAGATCTCACACCTTCTGGACATCTCATCGCTCCCTGCACCGAAATTCAAAAAAATTATAGACCGGAAACGGTTTAGGGGCAAGTCTGTTCATTCAAACCTGAGCCTTTGGCCGTAGCGCTCATCAAACTCTTCTATTTGCCCCATGAGAAAAGGCTTCTCCCCCGAGTCCCTCAAGAGCTCCAAGGCCTTGGAAAGCTCCTCCTGTTCCACCACCAAAACCATGCCAATACCGTTGTTGAAGACCCTGAGCATTTCCTTTTCTGAGATCTTTCCCTTCTCCTTTATCAAAGTGAATATGGGGGGCACATCCCATGCTCCCTTCTTGATCACCGCCATACAGTTGGGTGGCAAAACCCGGGGAAGATTTTCCACCAGACCTCCTCCTGTGATGTGGGCCATGGCCCTTAGCCTGACCCTTTCCAGCACACGAAGCAAACTCTTCACGTAAATGCGAGTAGGGGTCAAGAGCTCCTCTACCAAGGTCTTGCCCAGCTCTGGCACATATCTGTCCAAGCTCCATCTGAGCCTTTCCAGAAAGAGCTTTCGCACCAAAGAATAGCCGTTGGAGTGTAGACCGCTGGATGCCAGGCCCACCAAAACATCCCCTGGTCTCACACTGGATCCATCCAGCAGGGCAGATCTCTCTGCTATTCCCACGCAAAAGCCGGCCAGGTCGTACTCTCCGGCTCTATACATGCCCGGCAACTCCGCAGTCTCTCCTCCAATCAGAGCACAACCAGCCTGTTTGCAACCCTCTGCTATGCCCCTCAGAATCTCCAAATGCACATTAGGCTCCAGTCTGCCTGTTGCCAGGTAATCCAGGAAGAAAAGGGGCTCTGCTCCTTGCACCACCACATCATTGGCACACATGGCCACCAGGTCTATACCCACTGTGGAGTGCTGCCCGCTTCCAAAGGCTATCTTCAGTTTGGTGCCCACCCCGTCCGTGGAAGATACCAGAACAGGCTCCTGGAAGCGGAAACCTGATAAGGAAAAAAGTGCTCCAAAGCCCCCAAGCCCGCCCAGCACACCCTTTCTGAAGGTCTCCTGAGCCAAAGGGCCTATTCTTTTGACAAATTCATTGCCAGCATCTATATCCACCCCAGCCCCTTTGTAGTCCAATGTTCCCATGGTTTGTTTTCAACCTCCCACCCCTGTGCCAACTGTTCTTTCAAGAGGCTTTCAGCCCGGCCTCAGGCAATCACCATATTGCATGGGCCTGGGGAAGTCAAACAGCCTCGGCTGAACATCACTTACCAATGCTTGTTGTAAACATAAAACACTAAACCAACTCCACCAGCTCAAACAGCCTCGGCTGAACATCACTTACCAATGCTTGAAAAGCAAGGCTGCCTGTGTTAACACGCCCTGAGCCATTGGGGGGCCATGCTCTTTGACATCCAGTTCCTATTGTCGTTAAATGTTACAGTGATGGGGATCGCTCATTATTCAGCTCAAAAGAGATTGGGAGGAGGAAAGGGAGTTGTCCGGAAAAGATCAAGAGCTTTTTCACCGGGTGAGAAGACTGCCGCCATATGTTTTTGCCATAGTCAATGAACTGAAACAAGAGGCCCGTCGCAGGGGCGAGGACATAATTGACCTGGGCATGGGAAATCCAGACCTTCCTACCCCTCGTCACATAGTTCAGAAGGTCATAGAGGCCACCCGCAACCCGCGAAACCACCGCTATTCAGCCTCCCGGGGCATTGCCAAGCTCAGAATGGCCATCTGTGACTGGTACAGGAGGAGATATGACGTGGATCTGGACCCTGATAAAGAGGCCATAGTCACCATGGGCGCCAAGGAGGGGCTGGCCCATCTGGCCCTGGCAGTGGTGGCTCCTGGGGACGTGGTCTTTTCACCCAACCCCACTTATCCTATTCATCCTTACTCGGTGATAATAGCGGGAGGGGATGTCAGAAGCATACCCATGAGCCCCGATAGGGACTTCTTCGAGGATCTCACCACTGCCACAAAGCTCACATGGCCTCAACCCAAAATGCTCATCATTTCATTCCCCCACAATCCCACCACCAGAGTTGTGGAGAAAGACTTTTTCCAGAAAGTGGTGGATTTTGCAAAAGAGCATGGAATCATAGTAATTCATGATTTTGCTTACGCTGACCTTTGCTTTGACGGGTATAAGGCTCCCAGCTTCATGCAGGCCAAAGGGGCAAAAGAGGTGGGGGTGGAATTCTTCTCTTTGTCCAAGAGTTACAGCATGGCAGGCTGGAGGGTGGGCTTTGCAGTAGGCAACCCGGAGTTGATCCATGCCCTGGCCCGGATAAAGAGTTACCTGGATTACGGAATATTTCAGCCCATCCAGATCGCCGCCATAATAGCCCTCAATGGAGATCAGGATTGCGTTGGAGAGATAGTGCGCACTTACGAGCGAAGAAGAGACACCCTTGTTAACGGGCTGGCTAGGGCTGGTTGGCACATAGAGAAACCTAAGGGGACCATGTTTGTTTGGGCCAAGATTCCCGAACCATACAGGGCCATGGGTTCCCTGGAGTTTTCCAAGTTCCTCCTGGACAAGGCCAAGGTGGCGGTCTCCCCTGGCATCGGCTTCGGGGAATATGGGGACCAGTACGTGAGGTTTGCCCTGGTGGAAAACCAGCACAGGATAAATCAGGCGGTCAGAGGCATAAGAAAGGCCCTTTGAAGAACCGACAGTCAGGAGCTCTTCATGAAACCTTTGTACGTGGGCCTCATAGGATTTGGCACGGTTGGCAGCGGTGTGGTGCGGGTGTTGCAGGAAAATGGGGATGTGATCCGCCAGCGCCTGGGTCAGGAGCTGATATTGAAGCGCGTCGTGGATCAGGACCTGCAAAGGGAAAGGGCAGTACATGTGCCCAGGGATCTGCTTTCTGATAGGCCTGGAGATGTACTGGGCGATCCAGAGATCTCCATAGTGGTGGAGCTCATAGGCGGGCAGGAGCCTGCCCGCAGCCTCATCTTGGAGGCCATAAAGGCAGGCAAGCACATCGTGACGGCCAACAAGGCGCTTCTGGCCTCCCATGGCAACGAGATATTCCAGTTGGCCCATGAGCGAGGGGTGGATGTGGCCTTCGAGGGGGCCGTGTGCGGAGGAATCCCGGTCATCAGAGCAATAAAAGAGGGGCTTGCAGCCAACCGCATTCGCTCCATGAGAGGCATTGTAAATGGAACTTCCAACTACATTCTTTCGGAGATGACCAAAGGAGGGCAGGATTTCCAAACAGCACTTTCCCAGGCTCAGCATCTGGGTTATGCCGAGGCTGATCCCACCCTGGATGTGGAGGGCATAGATGCAGCCCACAAGCTGGCTATCCTGAGTGCTTTGGCCTACGGCACAAAGATCCATTTTGGGGAAATCTACGTGGAGGGTATCTCACAGATCCAACCAGTGGACATAGCCTTTGCCATGGAGCTGGGATACAAGATAAAGCTCCTGGCTCTCTCCAGGTTTGATGGCAAAGAGGTGGAGGCCAGAGTGCACCCTGCCATGGTGCCCGTGGGTTCTCCCATATCCACGGTGGAGGGGGTATACAATGCCCTGCAGATAGAGGGGGATGCGGTGGGTTCCACCTTCTTTTACGGGCTCGGAGCAGGCATGATGCCCACGGCCAGTGCGGTAGTGGGGGACATCATGGATTTGGCCCGCAATCTGATAAAAGGCATTTCCCAGAGAGTTCCTTGCCTGGCTTTCCCCTGGGAGGAACTAAGAGATCATCGCGTCCGGCCAATGGAGGAGGTCTCAACAAACTACTATCTGCGATTCTCAGCCCTTGACAGACCAGGTGTTCTGTCCGCCATCTCCGGTGTATTGGCCCGTTACGAGATAAGCATACTTTCCGTGGTGCAAAAGGGGCGAAGGACCGAGCCAGGGGTACCCATAGTGATGATGACCCACGAAGCTAAGGAAGGGGGGGTCCGGCGGGCAGTAAAGGAGATAGAAGCCCTTCCGGTCACAGTGGGAAGGACTCAGCTCATCAGAATAGAAGACGATAGCCTGAAGGATACTGGCAAATGAAATTGGCGATACTTGTTGGAGATGGCATGGCGGACCGTCCCGTGGAGTCACTGGGTGGAAGAACGCCTCTGCAGGCGGCCTCTACCCCATGGATGGATCACATGGCCTCCCATGGGATTTTGGGGCTGGTGCGCACCATACCAGAGGGCTTTTCTCCAGGCAGCGACATAGCCAATTTTGTGATATTGGGATATGACCCTGCCAAGCATTACACAGGAAGAGGCCCCCTGGAGGCGGCCAGCATGGGAATTGATCTCTCCCCAGGAGATGTGGCCTTCAGGTGTAACCTGGTGCACCTTTCCCTGGATCAGCCCAGACCTCGCATGGTGGATTTCACCGGTGGACACGTATCCACTCAGAAGGCCACAGTACTGATACAGGCCTTGGACAAGGCCATCTCGGATGAAGAAATCAGGTTTCATCCAGGCGTTTCATATAGGCATCTGATGGTTTGGAAAGGGGGGCCCCTTGGACTCAAGACAGTCCCACCTCACGATATAACAGATCAGGAAATCGAATCCTACCTGCCCCAGGGCCGAGGATCAAAAAAGCTTCTTAGATTGATGGAGCTTTCTCAACAGACCCTCAGGAGCAAAGAGATCTTGGAGTTCCTTGGGGGGGAAATCCTCTGCCCTCCTAATTCCATCTGGCTTTGGGGGCAAGGAGCTGCACCCTGTTTGGAGCCAGTGGCAAGAAGGCTTGGGATCAAAGCTTCCATGATAACAGCCGTGGACCTTTTAAAAGGGCTGGGCAAATACGCTGGTTTTCGGATAGTGGATGTTCCAGGAGCCACAGGTTACCTGGACACCGATTACGGGGCCAAAGGACGCTATGCCTTGGATGCCCTCAAGGAGGGAGATGATCTGGTCTTTGTGCACGTGGAGGCCCCGGACGAGGCTGGGCACCAGGGCTCATTGGAGGAAAAAATCAAAGCCATAGAGTCCTTTGACAGAGACGTAGTGGGACAGGTCCTTCAGGGAATAAGAGCCTGGAAGGAATGGTCGGTACTGGTTTTGCCGGACCATGCCACCCCTTTGTGCCTTAAGACCCACTCCAGTGAACCTGTTCCCTTTGCGGTGCTTTCCTCTTCCTGGGAAAAGAGCTTCGGAGGGGAAGGATTTCATGAGGATGAAGCAAGGAGAATTTCTCGAGGAGTGCTAGATGGGAGGGAACTCCTGGAGAGACTGGTCCAAGGCAGATGGTGAAAAGGAATGAAGAAGGTCAGGACACTTTACAGGGTAATTTACGGCGACACCGACGCCATGGGTGTGGTCTATTATGCCAATTACCTACGGTGGTTTGAAAAGGGAAGGAACGAATGGTTGAGATCCATTGGTGTGACTTACAGGGAAATAGAATCCTGGGGAGTGCGCGCCCCAGTGACCCAGGCCTACTGCCATTATTTGAGACCTGCAAGATATGATGACACACTGTGGATCGAGACAGACGTGGAGTATTTGAAAAGGGCCTCCATCAAGTTCGTGTATCGGATCCTCATGGAGGGAGATGAGAGCGAATTGGCAAACGGTTACACGGTGCACGCCTTCGTGGATCCTGAGGGCAGGATTCTCACCACACCCCCTATCTTGAAAGAGCGAATCCAGGACCTGGGTTCAAGTACTTAACAGGAAGGTGCTGCCGGGTGAAAGTTCGTTGGGGGTTCGACATAGACAGTGTGGTGGGGGACCTGTCTGCCATCCTGGAGAGGGTGGCGTGGGAGGAGTTTGGGGTAAGGGTTTCCAGGGCCCAGTTCACGGAGTTCCAATTGGAAAATTGCCTCCCTTTTGATTCAGACTTTATCCTTAAGTGGATATCCACTGCCTTGGAACCTAGATGGACCCTCCAAATGGAACCCTATCCAGGCGCGGTGGAGGCCCTCAGGGAGATTTCGCAGGTTCAGCCTCTTTATTTTGTGACAGCCAGGCCTGATTCTGAAGGAATTTCCTTGTGGCTCCAGCAAATACTCCAAGGGGTTCCCAAAGAGCACATCCTTGTAAAGGCGGTTGGGATCTTTGAAACCAAACTGCCGGCCCTCAAGGAATGGAACATAACACACTTTGTGGAAGATCGTTTGGAGACTTGCAAGATTATTGCCCAGAACGGAATTGTACCCATTGTCTTTGAACAGCCTTGGAACCTGCGCTCTCACCCCTGGCCTAGAGTCAGGGGGTGGGAAGAGATCCTGGCAATGGTAAGGAGTTTCAAGCTTGGAGGTGGATCATGGCCAGAATGAGGGGGAGGGGAGAGCCTGGGAGCACAAAACAAAGGGAAAAGAAGAAATCCTCCCTCGATGCAGTTGCCAAGGAGCCTGCCAAGAGTGGTTCAGCCAAGGGCATGGACAGGAGTTCACGTCTGGTGGTCACTGGCCTCATGGGAGGGCTTCTGGCACTTTTCCTGCTTATAGGTGTCTTGGCTCCAGACTCTCTTGATCCTGAAGGCAGGCCCGGGGGCAGCACCATCCTTTGGAGGCTGCTTTTTTTGTTGATCCCCCTGGCAATCATGTATGGCCTGCTTTGGGGGGAAAGCTTCCTTGAACTTCTCAGAAGTAGCAGGGTGCGAAGAAAATCTTGATGGGGAATCCACCCATTATCCAGCCTCCAGCTCAAGTTCTGGAATTGCTTCTGAGACTCGCAAAGGCGGGACACGAGGCTTTTTTGGTGGGAGGGGCACTGAGAGATGTTCTCTTGGGCAGGTCTGTCCAAGACTGGGACATTGCCACCAGCGCCTCCCCTTCAGAGGTTTGCGCCCTGTTCCCCAAAGTGATCCTCACAGGGGCACGCCATGGCACTGTCACCGTAAGGCTGGGTGGGCTCAACATAGAGGTCACCACCTTCAAAGGCAATTCCTTGATGGAAGATCTTTCTCACAGGGATTTTACCATGGATGCCATGGCCTACGATCCTCACACGTGCCGCCTTCTGGACCCCCACAATGGAAGGGCGGATCTGGAGGCAAGACTCTTGAGGGGGGTGGGAGAGGCCTCTCAGAGGATCGCTGAAGATCCCCTGAGGGCCTTGAGGGCTGTTCGTCTGGCAGCCGAGCTTGAGCTTAGTTGGGATGAGCAACTTCTCTCTGCCCTCAGGGAAGCAGGACCAGAATTAAGAAGAGTTGCCCTGGAGCGGATCAAACAGGAATTGGAGAGGATACTTCTTGTTCCAAGGCCTTCGGAGAGCTTGGAACTTTTGATGGATATGGGCCTCATGAGGGAAGTCCTACCGGAGCTGAAGCAACCCGATAGCCCAGCCCATCTGTCGTGGCTCTTCAAGACCGTGGATCTTGTGCCTGCTCGGGCAGCTCTGAGATGGGCAGCTTTGCTCTTGGGTTTGGAAAATGACTACTCTTCCTTGCTTGGAGAAGGTCCCAAGGAATGGCTCGGCTCTAGGGCCAAGGAAGTGCTCTTGAGGCTGCGGGCTAGCCGGAAGCAGGCAGAGCATACGGCCAGAATAATCCACTACCATGCCTTTGAGCACTTGGATCCAGGGCAGGAAGGCCGTGTGCGCACACTGATCTTTCAGGCCGGGACTCATGTGGTGGAGGATGCAATACTTCTTCGAAAGGCCAGCCTAGAGGCTGCAGGAGCGAGCACTGAAGTGCTGTCTTCTATGGAGAGACTTCTGGAGAAGGTAAGAGAAATCCTGTGGGATCCTGAGGCACTCAGGAAGTTGCGGCTGGTGTTGACAGGAAGGGATGTGATGAAGATCCTGGGACTTCCATCTGGCCCCAAGATAGGTCAAATACTGGCCCAGATGCAAAAGGCCGTACTGCTAGAGCCCCATCTGAATCAGAGGGAAGCCCTCAGCAGGTTCCTTCTGGAGAAGGTAGGAAGCCCGCCCAAGTCAGGCAGCCCTGTTCATGAAGATTAAAGATGACTTGCGGCCTGAACCGGTATTTTCCGGCCCGGCGGGTTGTATTGTGAGGCGAATTTGTTGCTGGACGCCGAAGATTTTGTGAGCAGAGCCTTTCAGAAGGCATTGCCTCAGCAAGGAGTGAGACTGACCTGACCCGGATCATTTATGCACAGTCTTCCCTGCCAGGTATTTCTCTCCAACATGCGTGCATGAATCCTTTGCAATGTGCTTTGCTTGTCCAGCATCCAAGATGGAGCTAAAAGGTTTCTGGGATCAGGATCAGAGCAAAGCCTGTGGATCACCCACTCCCGGGGGATCAACTCCAGCACATCGCAGACCCCATCGGCGTACTGCTCAAGACTCCAAGGCTCATATAAGCCCTCCTTATAAAGGGATTCCATCTGCGTGCCCTTCACCACATAAAGCCCATGAAGCTTGAGACCATGGATGGGCAAAGGGGAGATCCTTTTGGCAGTGGCCCGCACATGCTCCATACCCTCCCCCGGAAGTCCCAGAATCAGATGGGTGCACACAAGAATGTCCCTCTGACTTGCCCGCTCAACAGCCTCTTTGAATGTTTGGAAACTGTGTCCTCTGCCAATTTTTCTCAGGGTCTCATCATGGGCGCTCTGTAGCCCCAGCTCCAACCAGAGCATCACCCGAGCATTTATCTCAGATAGGAGATCCAAGACATCATCATCCAAACAGTCCGGCCTGGTGCCTATGCACAAGCCCACCACTTCTGGAAAGGCCATGGCCTCTCGGTAAAGAGCCCTCAGAACCTCCAGGGGAGCGTACGTGTTTGTAAAGGATTGGAAGTAGGCCAGGTATCCTTTGACTTTACCCCTGCGAGGAGCCTGAAGATATGATTGGATCTGCTGGGTGATTCCCAGTCCGCGGCTCCAGGCTCCGGTTCCCGAGCCCGAGACATCACAATACACGCAGCCTTGGCCGCCCAATGTGGAGTCTCGATTAGGACAACCAAGGCCAGCATCCAGGGGTATCTTGCGAACCTTGAAACCAAATCTCTCTCGCAAGAAACCGCTCAGATCTCTGTAACGATGGGAGCACAAGGTTCAAATTCCAGAGTTTTTGGAAATTGCCTATCTTGCCATCAACTCACCAGGATTCAGATGAAATCGTTTCTCAATTGATTGAAGGCTGAATCTAGATCTTGCGAGTGCTCCTCTATGAACCTATCCAGGGCAGCCTCCACTCTTCTCTTAAGCCCCAGGTCGGACAGGTCTTTAACACTTCGGTAAGCATGCCCCCTGCGTCCTAGGTTATAGACCAGCTTGTCCCTCTCACTGAGGTTCAAATACTCATCTATTACCTCCAACATGCGATCCTTGTCCTGGGGGAGTTTACCTTCCACCTCTTCTAGAAGGTTCAGGATGTGATCGCTGGCTACCTGGCTTGTGATGCCCTCCAGAGTCTCTATGAAAAGCCTCTCTTCACGCACTATCTCTTCCTCTGATTGCAACTGGAAATCCCCTGAGAGAATCTTTTGGTGCAAAGGCATCCCAGGTCTGACCGTCAAGGTTCTAATCCTGATGAAGTGTGGATTTATCTGGTTTATTACCCTGGCGCTCTCTATGGCATGCTCCTTCCACCAGCGCCTTCCCCCTAGGCCCAGGAGCATATATTCCGACAGAGAGATGCCGGCCTCCACCACCTTTTTTCCTGCTTCCATATGGCCCTGAGCCGTTACACCTTTTTGCATGAACTTAAGTAAAGGATCGTAGCCTGATTCCATGCCCACGTGGATGCGGCTCAAGCCGGCCTCTTTGAGAGCCTTGAGTTCCTCCAGGCTCTTGCGCCTCAGAGTGGATGAGCGGGCATATGAAGTAATGCGATCTATGGATGGAAAGGTGCTTTTCAAAAACTTCAATATTTCCACCAGGTCTTCTGTTTCCAGGATCAAGCTATTGGCGTCCTGAAGGAAAACGTTGCGGGCTCCGAAATACATCCAAGCAGCCATGGAGCGGTGGGAGTCCCCATAGCGACGAGGATCACTCCAGAGGAGCTGAACAAGCTGGTCATCCACTCGGCCGGCCAGACCCATCCGCCACGAGAGAGCCTGAATCTCGTCATACAAGGCCCTGGCAGCTTCTATGTCTGCCTTTACTTCTTGGACGCTCCTCTTGCTGAAAGTCTTACCTTTGTAGATATTGCAGAACTCACATTTATTCCAGGGGCAGTTTCGGGTGACCCTGATCAAAAGACTTCTGGCCTCACTGGGCGGCCTGATGGGGCCTTGCTCGAAAGCATAAGCCATGGCAATGTTCCTCTCGGTTCCTAAGCAGTGTGAAATGTTTCATCCTATTTTCTTAATATATCAAGCCAGGTCTACTCTTTCAATGTAAATTTGCACCTCCTGAATATTATCATCTTGAATTTATTTGGTTTTAGAGTCACACTGGCCTACCCTTTAGCCTCTTGCTCCTGGCCGAGCCAGGAGGATGCGAAGCTTGTAACTCACTTGGCAGGGTTGGCCTTAAGGGTAGGCATGTTGCATAATTGCTTTTTCAGAGTTTCTGGACGTCCCAGGGAGGCATAGCATGGGCAAGGCCAGGCCAGGAGTTTTGGCGCTGATAGGTAATACCCCCATGGTGGAGTTAAGAAGGATCAAGACCAACAGGAGGGTTCGCATCTATGTGAAGCTGGAGTCCAGAAATCCGGGGGGTTCTGTGAAAGACAGGGCTGCTCTCTCCATGATTGAAGCAGCAGAGGCCACGGGGGAGTTGAAGCCAGGAATGACGGTTCTGGAGGCCACCAGCGGAAACACAGGCATAGGTTTGGCCTTGGTGTGCGCAGTGAAGGGCTACAGGCTGATGCTGACCATGTCCGAGGGGGCCAGTCTGGAGCGCAGAAAGATCTTGAGGGCCCTTGGAGCCGAGATAATCCTCACGCCTGCCCAGCGGGGAACAGATGGGGCCATAGAGAAAGCATATCTTATGGCCAGGGAGGAACCTGGGAGATTCTACGTGCCCGACCAGTTCAACAACCCTGACAACTGGAAGGCTCACTATCTGGGCACTGCCGAAGAGATATGGAAGGACACCCATGGCCGGCTCACGCATGTGGTGGCATCTCTGGGCACCACCGGAACAGTCATGGGGCTTTCCAGAAGGCTTAAGGAGTTGAATCCAGATGTGAATGTGGTAGCAGTGGAGCCTATGCCTGGGCACAAGATCCAGGGTCTTAAGAATCTTAAGGAATCATATGTGCCTGGCATCTTTGAGAAGGAACGCATAGACATCAAATTCACGGTGGAGGATGAGGAAGCCTTTGAGATGACTCGTCGTCTGGCCAGAGAAGAAGGCATTTTTGCGGGAATGAGCTCTGG
The DNA here is from genome assembly GCA_037481695.1 of bacterium. Lineage (NCBI taxonomy): Bacteria > bacterium. The sequence goes on from JBBFLE010000014.1 coordinate 59,862, forward strand.
TGCTGCCCTCGCTGGCGCTCTTAGGCTTGCAAGGAGTCTGAGGGAAGGTCTCATAGTGGTGATTCTCCCTGACGGTGGAGACAGGTATCTGAGCACATCTTTGTTTGTGCCCAGGGAGATTCCATCTTTTTGCTTTTACAATACTTTGAGCCGTAGAAAAGAGAACTTTGAACCCTTGGAGCCGGGGGTGGTAAGGATTTACTCATGCGGACCAACTGTGGACGGCCCGGTGGACCTGGACTTTTGCCGCAGGGCCCTAGTAGCAGATTTGCTGAAACGTTATCTCAGCTACAAGGGATTCAAGGTGCGTCACGTCATGAACATAACAGATCTGGATGACAGGACCATCCAGGGGGCTCAGGCCTCAGGAATGGAGCTTGAGGAGTTTACGGCAAGGCACATAGCCTCTTTCATGGAGGATATGGCCGTGCTTTCCATCCAGCCAGCCGAGCAGTACCCCAGGGCTAGCCAATATGTGGATGTCATGCTGGAAATGGGGAGGGCTCTGGAGCAGAAGGGCTTTGCCTATAGTCAGCATGGATCCCTTTACTTTGATATTTCAAAATTTCCATCCTACGGTCACCTCTCCAGAGTGGATCTGCGCAAGATCCGTGTGGGTCTTACGGTGGATCTGGACGATTACGAAAAAGACAACCCCAGAGACTTCACCTTGTTCAAACGTTCCACCCTGGCAGAACTCAAAGAGGGCATTTCCTTTTGTTCCCCTTGGGGACAGGTTAGACCCGGGTGGCACATCGAGTGTGCGGCCATGGCAAGCCGAATACTTGGTGAAACCATAGACATACACACCAGTGGAAGCGCTCTTATTTTCCCTCATCACGAAAATGAGATAGCCATATGCGAATCCTTAAGCGGCAAGAAATTCTGCCGTTACTGGATCCATTCGGAGCGTGTATTGCTGGACGGCAAGAGCGTCTCGGGAAGGATGAGCTTGAAAGACCTGCTTTCCAGAGGATTTAGGGGTAGGGAAATAAGATTCTTCTTTCTTGGTACCCACTATCGAAAGCCCCTGCATTTTTCCATACAGGCCCTGTATGCAGCCAGAAAGAGCCTGGCAAGGTTGGATCGTCTGGTTTTCAGGCTGAGGTGGACCCAAACACACAGGGGTGAGGCTCAGGCCTCTGAGTGGATCTCTCAGGCCAAGGAAATGTTCGAGGCGGCCATGGACGATGATCTCAACGTGTCGGTGGCACTGGCTGCCATATTCAGCCTGACCAAGCAATTGAATGCAACTTTGGATCAGGAAATGCTCTCCAGAGACCAGGCGCGAAGTGCCCTTCTTTTCCTGGAGACCGCCAATGAGGTGTTTCAGATATTGGAGTTGGATGGGGGGCTTCCCCAGGAAAAGGAGATCATGGAGATGATTGCCAGGCGAGAAAGGGCCCGTGAAAGAAAGGACTGGACAGAAGCTGACCGCATCCGCGAGGAGCTCTCGGCCAAAGGTGTGCTTCTGGTGGATACTCCCTCGGGTACCAGATGGGTCCCTAAAGCCTCGGATGAGCCCTGAAGAAAGAGCCAGCAGGAGTTTTCAACTCGGTGGCCACGGATCTGCCATGGCATGGCAGGAGACAAGCCTTTCAATGGGTTCTATGAGCTTGAGCAGCACAGGTTATTCCAGAGGGATTTGGTTTGTAATGCTCCTGGCAGTCTTGGCGTGGGTGGTGCGTTATCACCCCCCAGGCCAAGATCTTATGGTCTTTGATGACGATGCCAGACAGCATGTGTACTGGACGGCCAGATTCCAGGATCCTGAACTTTTTAAGGAAGATCTGCTCACGGAATTCATCTCCTCCCCCATCATGGATCCACCTGGTTATCAGTTGATCTACAGGCTGGGCACGCTATTTCTGGATCCACTTTCCTTTAGTCAGATCCTCAGCCTTGTTTTGCTGCTGGTTTCTATTTGGTTCCTGGAACTTTGGAGCAGGAGCATGATAGAGCAACCCAGTGGCCGTTTCTTTCTCCAGGTGCTTTTCTTGTTTTTTAGCCTGTATGATTCCTCTGGCGGATTTCCCAGGGGGTTTGCATTTCCCTTGTTCATAGGTTTCATGGCCTTATTGAAAAAGGGTAAGGCGGCATGGAGTGGTTTAGTGATGATCTTGGAGGCGCTATTTTATCCTCCCATTCTTATCAATACCCTGGCCATGGCTGGGATTTGGATCCTTGGAGAACTCAAGAAAAAGCAAGGGCTCAAGGCATGGCTGTCAAAAAGCCTTTTTCTGGCAGCAGGTCTTGGGATATCTCTGGGAATATTGCTTCTGATATACGTATGGTCCGATGCCAGGGTCTTTGGCCCACAGGTAAGCCCCCAAGAAGCCAGGGAAATGCCTGAGTTCTGGGAGGAAGGGCGAAGTCCCTTTTTCCAAGAGAGCATCCTAAAGTTCTTGCTTTTTGGCAGAAGCGGCGTGGGAGCCGAATACGTGATAGGTTTTGCACTGATTCTGGGAGTCATGGCTCTTTTTGGGGGAGTCCGGATAATCAGAGTTCCTTGTGAAGCCTTGAATCTTTTGTGGACCTCTCTTGTTATTTTTGTCTTGGCTCACATGATGCTTTTTAGGTTGCACCTGCCTTCCAGATATACAATGTACACACTTCCCTTGGCTTTGATGCTGATTATCGGGGCCAGCACAGAGCCCTTTCTGGAGGCCACTAGGGAAGTTTGGATTCGGTTCGGCTCAGGAAAAATGCCGGGTTGGCTTGGATCAAAATGGTTTTGGAGAGGGGGCCTGGCAGCTATTCTTCTGCTTTACGTGTGGGCTCAGGCAGAGCTCATCGTGAAAGTGGATACTCAGATGGTTGCCCTGGATAGAACCCAGAGGCAGATGTTGGAATTTCTGGGCAGCCTTCCCAAAGACGCTTTGGTGGCAGCCCATCCCCTGGATGCAGATAACATACCTCTGGTGAGCCTTCGCAGGGTGCTGGCAAACAAGGAGCTTTCTCTGCCTTATCAGCTGGGTTATTATAAGCAGGTCAGGGAGAGGATCTTGGATTTCTTCCAGGCATACTACGCCACCCAATGGGAGGAGATAGAGCAGTTTGTAAGAAAATATGGAATTGCGGCTTTGGTAGTAAACAAGACCCATTTCACGCCATCTTTCTTCCAAGGCAGAATATATTTTGAGCCATTCCAAAGCTTCGCCAAGCAGAAGATAGGCAAAGCAGAGAAAGAGGGATTTGCACTGCTTGCTCCACCCCTGGACAAAGTTTGTTTCCAAAACAGCGGTTTTTTAGTTCTTTGCTGGTAAGACAGGAGGATGTATGAACCTGAAAGCACACAAATCCGATGTGTGTAAAGTGAGTGTTGTAATACCCGCGTACAACGAGGCAGGAGCCATAGCTGATGTGATTCGAGACGTGAGGGGGGCCTTGGAGAGGGCCGGATATGAATATGAGATCCTGGTTGTGGATGATGGCTCTCGGGATGAGACCGCCTCTAAGGCCCAGCAGGCAGGGGCCAGGGTCATCCGTCACAAGGAGAACAGGGGCTCAGGGGCCTCCAGGAAAACCGGTATATTGGCATCGCGCGGAGACTGGATATTGATGATAGACGCTGACAACACTTACCCTGCGGGGGCCATACCGGAGATCCTTGCCCCCCTCGAAGAGTTTTCCCAGGTCATAGGGGCCAGGCTAGTGGAAAAGGGGACCCACAAGTGGCTGCGCACCTTTGCCAAGGAGCTCATTCGAAGGTTGGCCTGTTTTCTGGTGGGCAAAGCTATCCCTGATCTCAACTCAGGGCTCAGAGCCTTCAGGAAAGAAGATATGCTGCCCTTTCTGCACCTGGTGCCTGACGGATTTTCCTGCGTTTCCTCCATGACACTGGCCTTCTTGACCAACGGGTTGCCCGTGGCCTTCGTGCCCATAGACTATTACTCTCGTACAGGCAAATCCAAGTTTCACCCCATCAAGGATACCTACAAGTATATCCTGACCGTTGTCAGAATAGTCACGTACTTTGCCCCTTTGAAGGTGTTCATGCCAATTTGCCTAGGATTGATGGGCCTGGGTCTGATCAAGGGACTAATGGATTTGATTTGCACTGGCTCCCTACAGGAGTCAGACATAATATTGATTCTTACGGGGGTCATGGTGGGAGCCATTGGAATATTGGCCGATCTCATAGTCACCCAGGGAAAGGGCAGGCATGGCTCGAAAGGGTAGGGAACTTTATGCCAGGTCCGGGCTGGCTCAGGTGCCCCACATCTTGGCCATGGTAGACAAGCACCGCCTGAGCCCCACGTACGGTTGTTTTGACCGTTCCTACTGGCATTATCGCACCGCTTGCTTCCCCAGTGGCATGTTCCAGGAATTCGTGCTCCCGCTGGCCTTGGTTTTCAAGTACCTCTTCCCTGGGGGCGAAGGGTACCACCAACAGCCCAGGCTCAGGGAATTGGTGGTTGCGGGCATTCGCTTTGCCGCAAGTTCTTCCCACAAGGACGGCTCCTGTGATGATTACTTTCCCAACGAAAGGGCGCTTGGGGCTGTGGCCTTCTCCCTTTACGCCATGAGTGAGAGTTACCGACTATTGGAGCTGGGTGAAGAGGAGCTGGTGGATTTCTTTCAAAAGAGGGCCAGGTGGTTGATGACACATCAGGAATCAGGCAGGCTTTCCAATCACCAGGCCTTGACGGCTTTGGCTCTTCAAAATGTGTATCTGATTACAGGGGACAAAAAGTACCTACAGGGGGCTTGGGATCGGATAGATATTCTCCTCAAATGGCAAAGCCCGGAAGGTTGGTTCCCCGAGTATGAAGGCTGCGATCCAGGATACCTTAGCGCCACCATTGATTTTCTGGCCAAGTACATGAGTGTATCTGGTTGCGAACAACTCCTGGACCCCCTCAACAAGGCCCTGGAGTTCTTGTGCGTCTTGATGCATCCGGACGGAACCTGTGGGGCAGAATATGGAAGCCGCAACACTTATCTTCTTTTCCCTCACGGGCTTGAGCTTTGCGCCCGTTTTTCCCCTGCAGCAGCCCAAATGGCTGAGCTATACCTAGATGCCTTGAAGGAGCATAGAAGGGTCTATCTGGACGATGACCGCATGTGCGCACATCTTACGTACAATCATCTCCAGGCGTACCTGGATTTCACAACAGAAAGCCCTGGGGAAAGGTCCTTCACAGAGGGTGGGATATGGGAGTCAAGAAATTACTTCCCCGATTCAAGACTCTTTGTTCATCGAGACAGGCTCAACCACCTGGTGGTCTCAACTGCCAAAGGGGGAGCCTTCAGCTATTACTCCAGTGGTAAGCTTGTATACTTTGACAGCGGAATCGTGGCCAAGCTCTCATCGGGGGAGATCCTGGTGACCCATCTGGTGGACGATTACGAGGTGGAGCTCCTGGAAAGAGGAATAAGGGTAGGGGGCCACTTCGGTGTTGCAGGTTTCAAGCTGCCAAGCCCTCTGACTCAGGCCATTTTTCATCTGGGGATGCTCTTAGTGGGAGGATGGGGAAGCGATAAGGTGAGACGCCTGCTTCAGAGGCTTCTCATCACAGGCAAGAGAAGACATCCCATGAGGTTTGCCAGGACCTTGGAGATAGACTCCGGGGTTCGCCTGACCGAGGAGATATGGAAAGGGGAGGGCAGAGCCAGGGGCCGTGTCTTGGAGCTTTGGGCCGGAAGTGATCATACCTCCATCTATGTGGCTGTCAGCCGGATGTACAGGCCGGGTTGCCTCTTACCATGGACTGATTACAGAGAGATGATACCCACCCTGGAAAAAGAGGGTTATGCCAGATTCACAAGGTGTCTGTCATGAAAAGAGGGGCAGCCCGCTGGGGAGCTTTGGCCTGTTCCCTGGCCATCCTGGCCGTGATCTATGCAAAAATAGACCTGGGTTCCATGGCAGAGAGGTTCTTGAGTGCAGATCCCCTCTGGCTTGGAGCGGCCTTGGGGTGTTTTCTGCCTCAGATTCTGGTCAGTGGGACCCGTTGGTGGCTCATGGGAAAGGGATGGGCCCACATGACATGGATGGAAGCCTTCAAGATGATCATGGCCGGCAAGGCGCTCAATGCACTGCTTCCCTCCAAGCTTGGAGAGATGAGCAAGGCTTATTTTCTGAGGCAGCAAGGTCTAGAGGCATTAACCAAAGGTGTGCCGGCTGTGCTCATGGAAAAGATACTGGATCTGGCAGGGCTATGCTCTTGGATGCTTCTGGGAGCAGCTTTGGCCCCTTCAGGCTCCAAGGCAATGGGAATAGCCTGGATTATTTCACTGGGGGTTGTGGGGGCCACAGCCTTTATGTTTATTGTGCCCCTGGGTACATGGGCGAGGCTCATGAAAGGAAAGGACAAAGGCCTTGGGGCGCGCCTGAGAGAAATGCTCTTGGGCTGGGACTGTATCTTGGGGCTCTGGAGAGCCAATAAGGCCATACTGGCTGGAGTGATATTTCTATCTGTGCTCTTGTGGGGGCTTCATCTGCTGCAGATCTACCTTTTTTTCCCCAGCCTAGGGCAGTCTGTCCAGGTTGGATCTGTTTTGGCCTACGTGCCATTGTCGCTTCTGGTTGGTCTTTTGCCCATAAGTTTGGCAGGAATGGGGACTAGGGACACGGCTTTGATACTTCTTTTCGCCCCTTATGTGGATGGGGCCACCATGGCCGGCATAGGGCTTTTGTGCACCATGCGTTATTGGGCGGACAGCTTGATGGGTGTGCCCTTTTTACACCGTTATAGCTTGGAAATTGCCAAAAAACACCAGTCAGGAGCTTAAGGATATCCATGATCCTCATATTCAACAGACAGACTGGGTCAAAAAAAGAGATGCCAGGGCCCAAGACAGTCCATGAGCTCTTGAAGGAGATGTCCCTGGTGGAAGGCTCAGTGCTGGTAATGCGCGATGGGGAGCTGCTCACAAGGGATGTGCGTGTGGAGGATGGACAGAGGATTGAGATCATCCCGGTTATCTCTGGAGGCTAAGGCTAAATGAAGTGTCGGCGTTGCAAGAACAAGGCAGTGGTGGACCTGAAAAACCACCACACGGCTTTCTGCGAACCATGTTTCCTGGAGTTCGTGGAGCGGCAGGTTCGCCGGGCCATCCATGAGCATGACATGATGGAGAAAGGGGAAAGGGTCTTGGTTTGCGTTTCAGGGGGAAAAGACTCTCTGGCCCTATGGGATCTTCTTAGCAGGCTGGGCTACGAGGCTCATGGATTGCATGTGGATCTTGGCATAGATGGCTATTCCACAGACTCCAGGATCAAGGTGGAGCAATTTGCTGCACAAAGAGGCCTGCCCCTGAAGATCGTTTCCCTGGTGGACCTGCAGATCCCCATACCCCTTGTGGCCAGGCGAAGCCGAAGACCCGAGTGTTCGGTCTGCGGCATAATAAAACGCCATTTCTTCAACAAGCTGGCAGTGGAAGAAGGTTACAGGGTGGTGGCCACTGGGCACAACCTGGATGATGAGGCAGGCAGGCTCCTGGGAAATCTTCTTCACTGGCAGTGGGAATACCTTTTAAAACAGAGGCCCGTTTTGGAAGCAGTGGGGGATGTGCTGGCCCGGAAAGTGGAACCTCTCTGCAGGCTCACAGAAAGGGAAACTGCTGCGTACGCCATCTTGCGCAAGATAGATTACGTGATCCAGGAATGCCCCATGAGCCGGGGGGCCACATCTCTTAGGTACAAGGAGGTGCTCAACATCTTGGAGGACTGCATGCCTGGAACCAAGGCCATCTTTTATGGTGGCTTTCTCAAGGAGGGCCAAAACCTTCTGAAGCTTTGCAAGCAAAAGCAAGATAAGCAAGCCTCTCTTGCCGCAGCTGATCTGACCCGCTGCTCCCTCTGCGGGTCAGCCTCCTTTATGGATCCCTGCAATTTTTGCAAGCTTACCAGCGGATGAGAGCACCTCCCCAGGTGAGTCCCCCGCCAAAGGCGGTCAGAAGTACAAGGTCTCCCTTCCTGATTCTCCCCGAGCGCACTGCTTCATCCAGGGCTATGGGAACAGTGGCCGAAGAGCTGTTCCCATACTTCTCTATGGTCATTACAACCTTGTCCATGGAGACTCCCAGCTTCTTGGCCATGGCCTGAATGATGCGTGCATTTGCCTGGTGAGGCACTATGTGGTCTACATCATGGATGCTGTAGCCTGCCAGTTCCACTGTTTCCAGACAGGCATCGGCAAAACAGTTTACCGCCACCTTGAAAGACCTGTTGGCCTCTATCATCCTCAGTGTATGGAGATTCTTATCCACGCTCTCATGACTTATGGGAGTTGTCTTGGAACCTCCTCCGGGAAGCAGCAAGTTGTCGCCGGCCGCCCCGTCGGTGTGGAGGGAAAGGGATAGAACTCCAGCATCATCGCCGTCCAAACTGGGCACCAGCACCGAAGCCCCGGCTCCATCCCCCCAAAGAATGCAGCTGGAGCGATCCGTATAATCCACGGTGCGGCTCATGATCTCGGCACCCAGCACCAAGGCGTTTCTGAAGGTGCCGTTCTTCAAATACTGCTCGGCCACAGACAGGGCGAAGATGAAACCTGAACAAGCTGCTGCCACATCAAAGGTTACGGCCTTTGGGGCGTTCAACTTGGCTTGAAGCCAGTTGGCGCCTGCAGGGCATTGGGTGTCTGCTGTTATGGTGGCCATGACGATGAGATCCAGCTCTTCGGGGGAGAGGCCTGCCATCTCCAGGGCTGGGAGGCTAGCCTTGAGGGCTAGGTCGGAGGTGTTCTCATCAGTCTTGGCAATCCTGCGTTCCTTTATGCCGGTTCTGGTGTAAATCCACTCATCGGTTGTATCCACCATTTTTTCCAGGTCCTGGTTGGAAAGCACACCTTCTGGAAGGTATGATCCGGTACCGATTATCTTGACTCTCTTGTTGGCCACTGAATCCTCCTGTGCTGCTTCGATGATCGGAAAGAGACCATAGCCTAAGCCATGCTGCTTGTCAACGGCCGGGTCCTTGGACATGGGAAGCGATGTGAGAGCAGAAGATCTTCTGAAGGTCTTGATGTGATATAACGTCTGATAATATATCTTATGTTAACCAATTTGCCCATATTACCCTCTGGGGGGCCTCTCTGTTTTCCAAACATGACCCTGTTCATAAGAGATTTCTTCCCTTAGAATGAAATCTTCTCATCACGGCCATTACACAGTGATCCAGCACATCTTTATTTTGCGGAGGTAAAAAACTTGAATGAACGCTCCAGCCGCTTTTCCCAAGAGATGCCTGGATTTCAGCTCAAGGCCCTCTTGCTACTGGGCTTGGGGCACCTGGTAACGGATCTTAGCCAGGGAGGCCTGCCGGTTCTGCTGCCTTTTATCAGGGAATCTTTCGGGTTGACCTATTCGGCTGCTGGGGCAGTGCTTATGACCAGCAACCTTACTTCTTCCATAGTCCAGCCTTTATTCGGTTATTTCTCTGATCGTTGGGGAAGCTGCTGGCTGCTTCCAGTGGGGATTTTCATAGCCAGTCTGGGCTTCTCCAGCCTGGGTTTTGTCCCAGGATTTTGGGCTTTGCTCCTGGCTGTTTTCCTGAGCGGTCTGGGAGTGGCAAGCTTTCACCCAGAGGGTTTCAAGGCTGCCAGGTTCTTCACCGGGGAGAAACGCGCCACAGGCATCTCCATCTTTGCCGTGGGTGGCAATGTGGGCATTGCATTGGGCCCTCTGCTGGCAGTGGCAGGCTACAAGTGGTTGGAACTCAAAGGAACCATTGTTTTTTTGGCTCCAGGCCTCTTGGTGGGAAGCATGATACTTGTTTCCATGGGTTGGCTTTCGGCCCCCCAGAAGGCGGCCCTGGCACAGATCTCCGAGGGCTCAAGACAAGGCCCCAAGCCCCTGGGAAAGAGGTGGATTCCCTTGATTCTTCTTATCTTGGCCGTCACGGTGAGATCCATAATACATATGGGCATAGTAGCCTTCGTGCCTTTTTACTTTGTGGATATACTCAAGGCCGGGGCAGGCACCGCAGCCAAGATGGTCACGGTGTTTCTCATGTGCGGGGCGGCCGGCACCTTGATAGGAGCTCCCATAGCGGACCGATTGGGCCACAAGAGGTTCTTTGTGGGCAGCATGCTTGTCTTGCTGCCCCTGCTATGGGCCTTTCTGGGGGTTCGGGACATAGAGGCCTTTGTCTTGTTGGGACTGGCAGGAGCCGTTTTGGTATCCAGCTTCTCGGTCACCATAGTCATGGCTCAACATCTACTGCCTGACAGGCTGGGCATGGCCTCAGGCCTCATGGTGGGCTTTGCCATAGGCACAGGGGGAATAGCAGCCACTGTCTTGGGCTCGGTGGCTGATATCTGGGGAGTGCTCAGAGTGCTTCAGATCACGGCCTCACTGCCCCTGTTGGGTTTGCTGCTGGGCTTGGCCATCCCCTATCCTTACAAAGAGGCCCCAGAACCCAAGGCATGAACTCATCTTGCGTGCGCGAAATCAACTATAAAGTCCGCACTTCCGGAGGCAAAAACCAAGAGCAAGGAGGTAAAAAAAAATGATGATTCCTGCTAAGGACTCCATAGATCTGGGCGTGGTGGTCAGCGACATCCAGGCCAGCCTCTCCTTTTACAGGGATACCCTGGGACTCAAATTCGTAGAGGAGATTCCTGTCTGGTTTGGGACAATGTACAGACTCAGATTCGGAACAAGCGATTTCAAGCTCATACAGCCCAAGGTGGTGCCGCCCAAGGGGGCCCCGGGCCTGGAAACCCAGTTGGGATTCAGGTACGTGACCTTCCTGGTGCGCAATCTGGAAGAGATTTGCGAAAAACTAAAGAGCAAGGAAGTCCAGTTCCACATACCTCCCAAGGAAATCAGACCGGGGGTTAAGATAGCCATGGTAAAAGACCCCGATGATAACGTGGTGGAGTTCGTGGAGCGCTCCTGAGCATCTGCCGGGGCCTTGGCCTAGAGCTTAGGCCCCGGCCAGAATCTCTTTGGCCTTCTGCACCACCCTCTCAGGGGTGAAACCCAACTTGTTAAAGAGCACCTTGGCAGGAGCCGAAGCCCCAAAGCGGTCCATGCCTATTATCCTGGAGCGTGAGCCCGTAAACCTTTCCCAGCCCAGGCTCACCCCAGCCTCCACGGCCAGAACCGCAACCCCCTGGGGGAAGACCTCTTGTTTGTAGCTTTCTGCCTGGAGCTCAAAAAGCTCCCAGCAGGGAAATGCCACCACCCTGACCCTGAGCCCTTGTGCCTCCAACTCCTGCTGGGCCTGCAAGAGTAGCTGTACCTCTGAGCCTGTGCCTGTGAGAATCAACTCCGGTCCCCCTGCCTTGGCCTCTGCCAGAATGTAAGCGCCTTTTCTAAGCCCACTTGCAGGAGCATACTTTTGTCTGTCTATGACCGGCAGAGCCTGTCTGCTTAGCACCAGGGCCGTGGGGCCATCCTTCCTCTCTATCCCCACGATCCAGGCCTCCACGGTTTCATTGGCATCTGAAGGCCTTATGACCCAAAGGTTGGGAATGGCTCTCAGGCTCATGATGTGCTCCACAGGCTGGTGGGTGGGACCATCCTCCCCCAGGCCTATGGAGTCATGGGTGAATACATAAATCACCCCCAAGCCCATCATGGCCGCCAAGCGAATGGCAGGCCTCATGTAATCCGAAAACACGAGAAAAGTTCCACCATATGGGATCAGACGGCCGCTGAGAGCCAGACCATTTAGTATGGCTGCCATGGCATGCTCTCTGACTCCGAAGTGTATGTTGGGTCCACAGACGTCTCTAAATGTCCCCTTACCTGCAATAAAGGTGTTGTTGGAAGGGGTAAGATCCGCAGAGCCCCCCAAAAGACCAGGCAGGTATTGAGCCAAGGCATTGATGGTCTTTCCAGAAGCCACTCTAGTGGCCACTTCCTGGCCCGGCTGAAAAACCGGAAGCCTATCCTTCCATTCCCTGGCTGGCTCTCTTTGAGTCATACTTTCCCACAAGGATGCAAGTTGCGGATATTTTTGGGAGTAATCCCTCCACAGCTCCTTCCAGCTCTTCTCCAGTGCATCCCCTTTCTCGCCCACAGCCCTGAAATGAGCCAGAACATCTTCTGGCACCCAGAAGGTGGGATCTTCCGGCCAGCCCAGATTCCTCTTGGCCAGAACCACTTCTTCTTTTCCCAAGGGGGCTCCGTGGGCTTCTGAACTGTTCTGCTTGTTGGGACTGCCATAGCCTATGAGAGTCTTGGCTATTATGAGAGTTGGGCGATCAGCTTCCTCCTGAGCAAGCCTGAAGGAGGATTCCACAGCAGCCAGGTCATATCCGTCGGCCCTCAACACCTGCCAGCCGTAAGCCTTGAATCTCTTTTCCACATCCTCGCTCATGGTGAGACTGGTGGGCCCATCAATGGAGATGCCATTGTCCAGGTAAACATAGATGAGTCGACCCAGGCCCAGGTGACCGGCCAAGGAAGCCGCTTCTGAGGAAATCCCCTCCATTATGTCTCCGTCACTCACAAAGCCGTAGATCCGGTAGTCCAAAACCGGATAGCCTTCCCTGTTGAACATCTCAGAGAGGTAGCGCTGCGCCATGGCCATACCAACGCCTGTGGCAAACCCCTGACCCAGGGGCCCTGTGGTAGTCTCAACTCCAGGTGAACACCCATACTCGGGATGGCCAGGGGTGCGGCTTGCCCATTGCCTGAAGTTCTGGATCTCCTCCATGGAAAGATCATATCCTGTCAAGAACAACATGGCATATAGAAGCATGGAGCCGTGTCCGGCTGAAAGCACGAACCTGTCCCGGTTGGGCCAATCAGGGTTACTGGGGCTGAATCTGAGTATTCTTGTCCAAAGCACGTACGCCAGATCAGCGGCCTCCATGGGCATTCCTGGATGACCGGATCTGGCCTTTTCCACAGCATCCACTGCCAAAAACCTGATGGTGTTTATGGAGCGCTGCTCCAATGATCCATGGTTCATCTCTTCTTTGAGCACGTGAGTCCTCCTGCATGGGAATAAGACCTTGACGCCATATCTTGTAAGGGGCGATCCTCTTTTTTCAACAAAACCCAGGACGCCAAGCCAGATTCCGCGCATTATACCCCTGTACAACTCCGGGTGCGAGCCCCAAAGGTGGTGATCCCCGACATTGACACAGGCTTCTTATCAAACTACAGTAAAAAACTTTGACGGGCAGTGCGACTCAGGAGCATTCCCCCAAAAGAGAAAGAGCTGCCGAATTCAGGGAGGGGTTTCATGAGGGTTCTCATAGCTGGAGTGGATGGTTATCTGGGCTGGTCTCTTGCCATGTACCTGGCGGCCAGGGGCCATGAGGTATATGGCTTGGACAACTACATGAGAAGGGACTGGGTAGCAGAGGTGGGTTCTCAATCGGCCACCCCCATAAGGCGCATGACAGAGAGGCTGGAGGCTTTCAGGGACCGCTTTGGAGTTAACCTGAATTTCAGGAGAGGAGACCTAAGGGACTACAATTTTGTGTGGAATGTCTTTCGCACCTTCGAGCCCGAGGCAGTGGTCCATCTGGCCGAGATGCCTTCTGCCCCGTACAGCATGATGGATGTGAACCACGCTGTCTTTACCCAGACCAACAACATAGTGGGAACACTCCACATCCTTCATGCCATGAGGGATGTGTGCCCAGAGGCCCATCTGGTGAAATTGGGCACCATGGGCGAATACGGGACGCCCGACATAGACATCCCCGAGGGGTTCTTCACCATAGAGTTCAGAGGCAGAAGCGCCACCCTCCCCTTCCCCAGGCAGGCCTCCAGTTGGTATCACCAAAGCAAGGTCCATGACAGCCATAATGTGATGATGGCCTGCCAGCTCTGGGGGCTTAGATCCACTGACATCATGCAGGGAGTGGTTTATGGGACCCGCATAGATGAAATGGGGGAAGATGACCGGCTTTTCACAAGATTTGATTTTGATCAGTGCTTTGGAACGGCCATCAACCGCTTCTGCGCCCAGGCAGTCATTGGCCATCCTCTCTCGCCATATGGTAAGGGGCGTCAAAAGCGTGGGTTTCTGCCACTGAGGGATTCCATGCAGTGCCTGACAATAGCCATAGAGAATCCGCCGGCCAGGGGCGAATACAGGGTCTTTAACCAGTTCGAGGAGGTTTACGATCTTACGGAGCTGGCCTTAAAGGTGAAAAAGGTGGGCGATGCCATGGGGCTGGAAGTTGCAGTTCGACACACGGAGAACCCACGTCTGGAGCTGGAGGAGCACTATTACAACCCAGACCATCGAAAACTCCTGGACCTGGGCTACAAGCCCACTCACGACATGGAAAGGGAGCTAGAGTTGATGCTTTCGGACTTGCTTCGCTTTCGCCACAGGATCGAAGCGCGTCGCTATGCCTTGATCCCGGATATCAGATGGGATGGAACTAGGAAGAAGGTGAGTTTTCTGAGCTAAGCAAGAACAAGGGGTGGGAACCACAGCCCTGTGGCACCCTGAGGCAGGAAAAGGCCATACCAAGTAAGGTTTTCATGAGCTTCATGGATCTGACAACCTTTGTTTACTGGGTGAGTCTGGTTTGTCTTTCGCACACCTGGGGGCTCTATGGGATTGTGCTTTTTCTATGGTGCCGGATAATGCCCAGGACCAAGGATGCTCAAACTGAGGAGGCCCCAGCGCCCAGGGGCGTGTCTTTCATCATAGCAGCAAGAAATGAGGAAAGATCCATTCGGGAAAGAATAGAAAACCTAAGGGAGCTCTCCTCTGGTTTGCCTTGGGCAGAGGTGCTGGTGGGTTCCGACGGCTCCCAGGACAATACCTGCCAGGAGGTACTGAAGGCCCAGGAACAATGGCCTGAGGTCAGGCTCTTTGATTTCCCGATCCCCAGAGGACGCTCAGCCGTCCACAATGACTTGGTCAGGCAGGCCGAGGGTGAGCTTCTGGTCTTTACGGATGCTGAGACAAGATTTGACCCGTTTTTCCTGCAATACATAATGCCCAGGTTTAGGGATCCAAAGGTGGGGGCGGTCAGTGGCAGGATTCACTACCGTAACCTCCAGGACTCCTCCATTACCCTCTCGGCAGGGCTGTACTGGGAGCTTGAGGAGAAACTTCGAACTCTGGAGAGTCGTCTGGGAATATTGGCCTTTGGCACAGGTGCTGCTTTTTGCATGAGGCGAGAGCTTTACATGCCCATGAAGGCAGCTCACGACGATGTGGATTTCTGGGAAACACTCTCTGTGGCAGCAAGGGGATTCAAAGTAGAATACGAACCCAGAGCAAAGGCTTTTGACATCATCTCCCCCGAGATAGGAACCACCCATCGGCTTAGGGCCAGAAGGACTTCCAGAGCCTTCAGGAGCATTCTTCGTGGGGTATGGGAGTTTCGAGTGTGGCAAAGGCCCTCACTGCTTTTTTCTGTGCTTTCCCATAAGCTGCTTAGGCATGTGTCCCCTTTGTTGCTCTTGCTCCTGCTGACAAGCAATCTCATCCTGGCAGGCCGGGGAAGCTGGTATGTTCTTACACTCCTTGCTCAGAGTGTCCTTTATGGGCTAGGAGCTTTGGGTTGGGCAGCACACCTCAAGGGAATCAGATTCAAGCCCCTTGCCCTACCCTTCAATTTTTTGCTGCTCAACTACAGTCGTCTTCTTGGAGTGCTAAACGGATTTGTAAGGAAACCTCCATCCAGCATACGGTGAGAGAGGCCTGAGGCTGTAAGATTGTGGAATTACTTGTCAAAGCGTTATGCCCACAAGTTGATTATCTTGCTGCTTGTGGATGTGTGTCTTCTGTGCATGGCCATCTATGGGGGATATGTCCTAAAATTTTCCGTGAAGACACTTAGGATCTCCCTGGATCTGGCCTTGGAAAGGGTCAATCTTTTTCTTTTCCTGTGCATTTTGTCCCATGTTGTCTTCCTGTATTTATATGGACTTTACTCTGTAGTGAGGCCCTGGGCGCCCCTTAGGCTATTTCTGTCCATCCTTTCGGCTATCACAGCATCCACGGTCTTCTTGATGGCTTTACAGTTCTTCGTACCTGGTTACTGGATAGGCAGGGTGGTTTTGACAGTGCAGTTGCCCCTTTGTGTGGCAGCCTTGTATGGATGGAGAACTCTTTTTTACAAGAGCAGGCTCTCATGGATATACAAGAAGAAACTGGCCCTGATGGGTTCTCCAGAGCTGATCTCCGAGTTTTTGAGACAGGCTTTCCCTGCTTTGTCCTACAGATATTCGGTAAAGGGGGTGCTACCTACTGGTGAGGCGGCTTTAATGGTCCCAGAGCTCCATCCAGATCCCCATCTGTATAGAGATGCAAAGGAGCTTCTGGAAGATCAGACACTGGAGGCCCTGGCCTTTCAGTTCATGGACCCGGGGCTCAGCAGAGAAGATCTCAGAGCCCTCCTGCACAGGAGCTGTGAGGGAATAGAGGTCAGCGACCTTGTAACTCTTTACAAGAGTGTCACGGGCAAGGTGCCCATAACTTACGTGGATGAGGGGTGGTTGGTAACACATCTGGGGATGCAAGGTGGCCCCAGTCCCTATTATCTAAAGACAAAAAGGCTGCTGGATGTGTTCATTTCGGCCCTGGCCTTGATCCTTTTGATGCCTTTCATGGCCATGATGGCCCTGATCATCAGATTGGACAGCCCTGGCCCTGCCCTTTTTAGACAGGAAAGACTAGGGAGATTTCGAAGACCTTTCCAGTGCTTGAAATTCAGGACCATGGTCACAGGGGCCGAAAGCAGCACAGGACCGGTCTGGTCCAGCCCCCAAGACCCCCGCATAACAAGGGTGGGCAGATGGCTAAGACGCCTGAGATTGGATGAGCTTCCCCAGTTCATCAATGTTCTCAAGGGGGACATGAGCCTCATAGGTCCTCGACCCATAAGAGCTCATTTCGCAGATCAGCTGGCCAGGGAGATTCCCCTTTACGAGCTGCGTTTCGCCCTCAAGCCAGGGCTTACGGGTTGGGCCCAGGTGAACCATTCATATGCGGACACCAGAGAATCTCAGATAGAAAAATTCGAGTATGAGCTCTTCTATATTCAAAATGCCTCTCTTTTGCTGGACCTCATGATATTGGTCATGACACTGCGCACGGTTTTCCTCAGAAAGGGGCAGTGAGGCCATGGTGCTCTTGCAAGAAGAAAAGCCACTTTGGTCCAGCAAAGAAACATTTATCCTGGCCGGGCTTTTGATGGCGGCTCTGGCAGTGCGCCTGCCTCACCTGATGGCTGCCTATGTGATTAACCCGGATGCCATAGACTATATTGAGTCGGCCAAAGCCCTGGCCATGGGCAAGTGGAGGGAGGGCTTTGAAGCCTCACACGTTTCCATATTTCCGGTTCTCATAGCCCTTGTCCAGCCCCTATTAGGTGACTGGATCTGGTCTGCAAGGCTCATACCCGTCTGTTTCGGGCTTCTCACAGTGGCACCCCTGTACCTGGTTTCCAGAAAGATACTTTCTTTGCCCTGGTCCGCAGTGCCTCCTGTACTCTATTGTCTCTGCCCCAGCCTGACCCATTATTCCACGGATGTGATAAGAGAGCCCATATCCTGGTTCCTTATGCTTACAGGGCTTTGGGCTCTTTTGAAGGCCCGGGAATCAGGAAGGCCACTTATGTACGCCCTTGCAGGGACCATGTTCCTGCTGGGTGCTGCCAACAGGTTAGACGGATTGGTGGGCCTGGGGCTTGTTTTGGCTTGGATCGTGGGCACTGAACTGCGTAAAGGGCCTTTGACCGGAGCCATCAAGAAGCTGAGTTTTTTCATCCTGCCATCTTTGGCCGCTTTGTCAGCAGCGCTTATTGTTTGGGGAGGATCTTTGAGGCAAAATGACCTTCCAGACTTCAAAAACTACCGAAGGCAGATTCAATTCTCCCTGCAAGGCCCAAACCCGAGGCAAGAAGCAAAGATAGGAGCCATTCTGGAAGGGATTCCCCAGCCGCGCCTTCGTAACTTCTTCTCAGCCGCTTGGGATAATCGACATGCCCTGGCAGCATTGGAATTGTTTAGACACTGGGTCAAAGCAGCCCATCCAGCTCTTTTGGCATTGAGCCTGTTGGGGCTCTTTTCGTTCAAGAGGTGGAAAGGCCTGGATTTTTGGTGGCTTCTGGCCCTCCTCATGGCCGCCTGGTTGGTTTTGGGCTACTTGCGTCTCTTGGGTGCTTTTGCCATAAGCAAGAGGCATCTTGGTCCCGCCGTGCTCTGCGGATACTTCTTTGCTTCTTTGGGCCTTTTTCAGGCCTGGACCTGGGTGAGACAAAAAGCATGGCCTTGGTTTCCCAAAAGCCTCCCTATTCTTGTGATCTGCTTGCTGGGAGTTTCAACACTGCCTTGGACTCTCAGACCTCAGAGGGAAGAAAAGCTGGTGAGACGCCTGGCAGGTGAATGGATAAGAATCCATGGGTTTCAGCAACCGCTTGTGGCTTCCCAGCACCAGGCAGTGGCATTCTACGCAGGGGGATCCTGGTTGCCCATAAGGGATCTGTTTCGCAACTGGGATCTTTTGCCAGACTTGCTGGTAGTGGAAAAGGAAAGCCCACCCTTAGAGGAGCTCAAAGAAGCCCTGGAGAGGGAAGGTATTGGCCTGGAGCTACTTCAGGAGATAAGCCATGCAGATAATACTGCCTTGCTCATATACAGATTGAAGCCCCCTCCAGGCTCTTCAGGGCTCAAAGGGGCCGCAGGCCAAGGCCTGAGTTTGAAGGAGGCAGTGCAGCCCAAAAGATGAGCCGATTGTCGGTCATCATAGCCACCATGAACCGTGAGCAAGAGCTCCATCGCTGTCTGGATTCCCTTTGGGCTCAGAAGCGGTTACCAGACGAACTAGTTATAGTGGACGATGGAAGCCTTGATATGGAAGCTCTTAAGGCCAAGGTGCCCCAGGGGGTTGAATTCCAGTACCATCGCAAATCTCCTCCAGGGCTTTCAGCTTCCCGCAATCTCGGGGCTCAGGTTGCTCAAGGAGAGCTTGTTCTTTTCCTGGACGACGATGTGGTGCTGGAGCCTGACTTCATAGAGGAAATACTGAGTGTGTTCCAGGAGGACACAACCGGCCGTCTGGCAGGGGTAAGCGGTGTAATAACCAACCGCAAGCCCAAGCCCAAATGGTTTCGCCTGTGGGCCCGGTTTTTCCTCATGGAAAAGGGATTTCCTGGCCGACTGCTTCCTTGGGGGTATTTCTCTGCACCTGGCATTCCTGAGGGCGTTACAGAAGTGCAGTGGATTCCCGGTGGATTGAGTTGTTTCCGAAAGGAGGTTCTGGAGCAGTTCAGGTTCTCGGATATGAACCAGCAAGGCCGCCACGCTCTGGAGGATGTGGAATTGGGCTGGAGGGTATCGGCCCATTACATACTGAAGACCACTCCCTTTGCCAAGCTGTCACACTATCCTCCTGAGAGTGGCTTAAGAGGTGCAGTTCAAAGAGGCTCAAGGCAGGCAATGGGACATGGGTTCCTGTTCTGCGTTCACGGAGAAAAGACTCTTCTCAACAGAGTCAGGTTTCTTTGGGCAACAACAGGTTTAGTGCTTGGGAACATGGGGGCTGTGTTGTTAGTCAGAGGAAAAAGGCAGAGGATTTGGCGGATGTTGCTTGCTCTGGGCAATCTGTTGGGGGCAGTAAGGATCATCCCTCAAGTGATCAGGGGGAAGGCCTGATTTTAATGGCATTGAAATAAACAGATTGATCCAGCCGAGTCTGTGGGTTTTAGATTCTCTTGGGTTTGCGCCGGGAGATTCAGAAACGCACCAGGGATTTGCACAGTGTAGCGCCCCATGCCATAGGGCTTGGAGAAGAATACGGGCTGAGCCATGGATCCAAACAACACTGAAACAAAGACCAATTATCCCATCATAGTAATGGGTATGCACCGCTCTGGTACTTCCATTTTGACACGGATGCTTATGGAATGTGGACTTTTCGTCGGCTGGGAGCTGGATGGAACTCAAGAAGCTTTGTTTTTTAGAAGACGTAATGAGAAGCTGATCAACATATGTGGCGGTAGATGGGACAATCCCCTCCCTGTTCATCTGATTCTGGGCAATGCTCTTTTGAAGAAAGAGTCGGTGGAATCCCTCAAGAAAGACATATCCTCATTTAGAGTCTTTTCATTTCTGGGGCCCAAGCTTTACTGGAAGCACCGAAACTTGTTCAAAATCAATATCCCATGGGGTTGGAAGGATCCTAGAAATGCTTTCCTCTTGCCTGTTTGGCTGGACATTTTTCCTGTGGCCAGATTCGTTAGGATAGTGAGAAACGGCATAGACGTGGCCAAGAGCCTCGTGCTCAGGGAAGCAAAGAGGCTCACAAATCCCATTAGGAGGGATAACAGCCTGCTGGGGAAGCTCAAGAGGCGAACCTCCCTGTGGGGACACAGGCCTTGGTTACTTTATCTTCTTGAAAATTATCAGAGATTCCTGGAACAGATGACCCCTTTGAGCCGTTACAACAGAATGAGGGCCTACGGCTGTGATACCCTGGAAGGTGCATTTGAGCTCTGGAACACATATGTTTCCAGAGAAACCGAAGTGCTGGCTCATCTCCAAGACCGCACGTATTTCTTAAGATATGAGGACTTCCTGGAAGCTCCGGAGGAAAACCTCTACAGGCTGGCTTGTTTTTGCGGTCTGAGCCCACAACAGGATGTGATAAGCCATCTTTGCAAGAGCCTTAACAGGAGCAGAAGATATGCCTTTTGGGAAGATCAGGCTCTTAGGGCATTTTACCAGAGTGTTAAGAGTTGTCCCACCATGCAACAATTGGGTTATTCTGGGCTTTAGCCTTGGTCTTGAAAAGAGCCTTGGATAAGACAAGCCGAGCTCTTGGCTCATGGCCAAAACACGAAACTCCGCTTCTTGAAAACGGTTATGAGAAATGAACTTAGAAACAACTGGGATTGCCTTGACGCCAGTGCTCCTGTGGTTATAGGCGGAGTGGGTGGAAGCGGGACCAGACTGCTCGCCAGGATTCTGCTGGAGATGGGATTTTACTTGGGAAGTGATTTGAATGAGTCCTTAGACAACCTTTGGTTTACACTACTTTTCAAAAGGCCGGCATGGTACAAAACAGAGCTTTCTCGAGGCCGAAATTCTTTAATGAAGGCAATGGAGCTTTTCAAGAGGTCCATGCTTGGAGGGCCTCTCAAACCCAGGGATCTGAAGACCCTTTTGGGTGCAGCTTTACCCATGATCTGGACAGGTCACACCCCTGGAGGGCGTGGAAAAGGGCTTTGGCCTATTTTTAGAGCATGGAAGATGCTTGCCAGAAAAGCCTCCTTACCCCAGGGAGCCACAGCCTGGGGTTGGAAAGAGCCCAACACGCACATCTATCTTCAGGAATTGATGGTCGTTTTCCCGAACATGTGCTACATAAACGTGCTTCGACACGGTCTGGACATGGCTCTGAGCAAGAATCAGCAGCAGCTCGTGAATTGGGGTTTTCTTTTCGGACTTGGAAAACCCAGGACAGAGAAGGAAATCCCGCGTTTGTCTCTAAAGTATTGGGTGTTTGCCAACAAAAGGATTGCCTCTTTGGCTGAAGAGCTGGGCAACCGATTTTTGAGTGTGAACTTCGACCTTTTGTGCTTGTATCCAGAGAAAAATATAGGAAAGATCTTGTCCTTTTTGGGCCGGGAACTGAATCAGGATGCTTTCAAGAAAGTTTGTTTGCTTCCCAAAGCTCCCCCAACAATAGGCAGGTACCGCTCGGTGGATCTGGGCCTTTTTGATGAGGAAGACCTTCAGGCGGTGGAAGAGATGGGCTTCGAGGTGGAGCGCAGGAGCTAGTATGGAACCCGCAGTGCTCTTTTGGTTTTACAAGAAGCACAAGCTTTGCGCTCAAAGGCTGAGGCAGCTGAGGCAGATGAACCCCAAGGCTAAGATTTTCGGGCTTTATGGTGGGCCTGTGGCTGAAGCCCAGCAGGTAGCAGCTGGTCTGGGGAGCTATTTTGAAGATCTGTATGTTTTTCCTGAACAAAGAAGTGCCCAATGGAAGTGGAGAAATGGAGATCAACTCATAGCAAGATGGTATGAGCAAAGGGGCAGGTATCTGGACTGGGAGACGGTTTTTGTGATGCAGTGGGACATGCTTCCCCTGGCGCCTTTAGCACAGCTATTTACAGACCTGGAGCCCAACCAGATTTTACTTTCAGGATTTCGCCCCGTGGCTGAGGTTGAATCCTGGTGGCCTTGGGCAGGGGGGAAGAATCCTTTGAAGCGAAAGGAGTTTGATTCCTTCAAGGAGTTTTTGCGCCTTCGATTTCACTATGAAGGAGCCATTTTTGCCTGTCTCTTTGTGGTTGTATGCTTTCCCAGATCCTTTCTCCAAAGGTATAGCCAGGAGGCCATCCCGGAGGTGGGATTCTTGGAATACAAGATTCCCACCCTGGCCACAGTCTTTGGGATTCCTGTCTGCTCAGGTCACCCCTATGAGCCGTGGTGGGCTGCGGATCCCCAAAGCGTTTCAGTGCCCCCCCACAAGAGATTGCTCAATGGGGTGGGAAGAGAAGTACCTGCATCAGTTATTCTGAGGGAGCTTTCCAAACCCGATGGAGCCAGATTGTTTCACCCTGTCTCCAGAGACATACCTCAATGGATTCTTGAGAACCCAAAACGTTGGTGGGCAAGATTGTTAGCCTCTTTTCTGGATTTGCAGGCAACTGCCATGACTCTCAGGAGTTTTTTGCCAAGGTGGTGATTCTAGGTGGACAATCTTCCAAGAGAAAAAGGCCTAACTCCGGGTACAAACAGGGATCTTAAGAGCTCTTCTGATATAAAGAAGGCGGCCAAGGGTGCCGGGTTCACCCTTGTGGGCAGCGCAATAGGAGCGGCCTTGGAACTGATGGGCCAGATCCTGCTGGCCAGATTCTTGGGAATGGGCGGGTTGGGTCTCTACTCGCTGGGAATGGCGGCAGTGCGTATCTCAGAGGTGCTTGCCAGACTTGGCATTCCCTTGGGTGGCACCAGGCTGGTGTCCATTTACAAAGGTACAGACCCCCAGAGGGTCAAAGGGATCTTGCTTTCCTCCACCGGTATCTGCCTGCTGAGCGGGTGTGTTGCCGGAGCGGTCCTTGGGCTCCTGGCAGAGGTCATTGCCCTGAAGATCTTCAAGAATTCTGAGGTTGCCTGGGTCCTCAGGGCCCTGGCACCAGGTGTACCTTTTGTGACTTTGATGGCGGTGAGCACCTCTCTTCTTACAGGCTTTCACACCACCAAGTTCACGGTTCTTTCCAGAAACATAATAGAGCCTGTAGTCAGCCTGGTTCTGATAGCCTTTTTTCTCATCCTGGGCCAGGGGCTAAGAGGGGTGATCTGGGCCTTCATTGCTTCGCACGCTGTGGCAGCCTTATGCGCATTAAGATTCTTGGTCAAGCTTTTCCCAAGCCTAACCGACAGCTCAGTAAAGCCCGTATATGAGCTGCCTCGACTGATGGGCAACTCTGTTCCCATATTATTGATCGGGGTTCTCAATTACGTGCTTTCCTGGACAGATACTGTAATGCTTGGGATCCTTAGTTCCACATCAGCTGTGGGATTGTACAGGGCTTCATCACGCATCCCCATGCTTTTGCCTCTTTTTCTAAATGCCACCAATTCCATATACGGACCCATGGTTGCAAATCTCCATGCCAGAGGAGAAAGAGAGCGTTTGGAGGAGGTGTTTCGGGCCACCACCAGGTGGGTGGCTTATGCAACTGTGCCAGCGTTCTTGTTCATCATTTTTGGGTCAACACAGATCATGTCCCTGTTCGGAAAGGAGTTTACAGAAGAGGGTAAGACTGTGATGGTTATTCTGGCCGCAGGCTGCCTGGTCAATTCCCTAAGTGGTGGAGCTGGAATGACTTTAATGATGTCAGGCAGACAAGATATTCAGTTATATGCTGCTGTAGGATGTGTTACTTTGAATATCTTGTTGAACCTGCTCCTGATTCCTCAATTGGGGGCAATGGGAGCAGCCATAGCCACTTCTGCCTCCATGTGTGGCGTGAATGTGGCTAAGCTTCTTCTTTTGTGGAAGCTCATGAAAATTCATCCTTTTTCCCCTCGGACCATTGGGATCATACTGGCCGGAGCTGGGCTATGGTGCCTAGTCTGGTTGACAAGAGGTGTACTTGAGCCTCTGGGGGACTGGGCTTTTGCTGTTCACATATTGATGTCGGTTGTAGCTCTGGCTGTTTTCTTGGGATCATGGGGCATGGACAGGCAGGATATTATTCTATGGCAAGAAGTTAAGAGCAAATTTCTGGGACAAAAAAAGAACTGCTCAAAAGCATAAGTTAATGTAATTCAGTCACCAGGGGCCAGTGGCCAGATATAACAGGTATGAGGTGGATATTTTGAAAAATATTCTTTTAGTTATTGTAGATTGCCTGGGTCAATTCTTCCTGGAAGGAAAGAAAAAAAAAGATTATCCTTTTTTAAACAGCTTGTATTCAATGGGGGTTTCCTTCAGCCAGTGCGTGGCCACAAGCACTACAACCACACCCAGTGTGGCAACTATTCTGACCGGGAACTATCCCATTCGGCACAACATAAGAACTCTCACAGGAGCCAGGCTGCACCCTACAGTGGGCACCATGGCGGAAGAGCTTGCCGCAGCTGGATACAACACCTACGCTGAGGTCACAGGACCCCTCTTCAGCGAACTGGGTATGAACCGGGGTTTCTTGGAATACAAACACAGGGACAAGACAGCATATCTTGGCTCTTCATGGGGCAGGGAGCTATGCTCCAGAATAAGAGACGGCGGCCTTGCAAAACCCTGGTTTCTTCTCTTGCATCTTTGGGAGCTCCACCAACCCAGATGGGCACCCCATGGCTCAACAAAAAAAGGCAGGAAGCGGGTTTCTTTTGAGAAGGCCCTTCAGTTCTTGGATGAGGCCATGGCTCAAACCATCGGTAACTCATTGAACCTAGAGGAAACCATCTTGATTCTTACAGGTGACCATGGTGAGAGAGTCGAAAAAAGCAGGCTGGACAAACTGCTCAGAATGGCCTGTGTGAGGGCATATGAAAAGATTCACCCACTAGGTCTTCCTGAGTATTGGAGGACAGAGCTGAATCGAAGATTCAGGCTAGGCCACGGCTTCCATCTGGGTGAGCAGTTGATTCGTGTTCCCTTACTTCTGGTGGACTGCGGCAAGCTCCCGGCAAATCTGGAGCTCAAGACACAGGTGAGCCATGTGGACATCTTCCCCACCCTGGCAGGGCTCTTGGGAATATCCATGGGGGCAAGAGAAATGGCCGGGCTGGACCTCCTGGAATCCTGGAGACAAGGAAACTCTTTGCCTCAAAGACCAGCTTTTTTGCAGGCAAGCGGAATTGTACTTCCAGAGTCCAAGCAGTGGCTGGAGGGAGTCAGATGGCAAGGCTTTAAGTACATCAGGCAGATGGCATCCACAGGCCAGCCCTTTGAGTGGCTTTATAAGGTCAATGAGGGGTTCAAGGAGATCAGAGTCAAGGATCAGGGCATCTGCTCCATGATGAGAGAAGAGATGGATCGTTTTCGAAGATCTGAATCCCAGGACCCTGCTCAGAACACCATGTCAGAGGAGGAATCGCAAATCCTGGCAAAACGCCTGAAGGATCTGGGATATATGTGAGTGTATGCCTTGAGCATGGAATACCCAAGCAAGCAAGAGACGAAACTTTCCTTGGTGCTTTTCATAGCAAGCGCTTCTAGATCAGGCTCTACCCTTCTGGATCTGCTATTGGGAAGCCATCCACAAGGGGTCTCCACAGGAGAGATCAGAAGGCTTCAGGGCTTTGTGCTCCAGGACAAAACTTTGCTGGCCTTGGATGATGAGGATTACCCCCTTACCTGCTCCTGCGCAAAGCCCTTGAAAGAGTGCGCGTTTTGGATGGAGGTGGAAAAGCAATTTGGGGCCTCATTTAAGCATACTGTTTTCAAGACCAGGCAGAAGCGCTCTTGGAGATCCCTTCTCATGGCTTCTTACCTGGCAACAGGTCCCCAAGGGGTCCGTATGCTAGCACGAGCCTTTAGCCCTGTCAGAAAGGAAGTGCAGATCGGTCTTAACTGCATTCGGCTACATGAGGCTGTCTCTTTGGTGTCAGGAGCATCTTTTGTGGTGGATTCCTCCAAGTCTATCTATCATTACATGCTTTTGCATTGTGCGGCTCCAAAGCTCATGAGACTTATAGTGTTGGTCCGAGATGGCCGCGGGGTGGCGCACTCCATGGTGCGAGGCACCAGAGCAAAGAAGTGGCAAGAGGGTCCCCTTCCCCCATTTCTTCAGGCCTCCCGGCAATGGGCTCTTACAACCAAAAGCATCTTGATGCTTTCCCGCCGCACCAAGCCCTCTGACAAAGTTCTCCTTCGTTACGAGGAGATCTGCAGCAAGCCCCTTGAGGTCCTGAATCATATGGCCAGGAAGTGGGGGCTTCTTCCGTGGGAGGATTCCTTCTGGAAAGAGCTCAAAGAAAGGCACATCATAGGAGGTTCTCCTTCTTTGCGCTTTGAGCAATTACTCGATAGACTCGAGCCAGACAACAGATGGAGGCAGTCACTGGACAGAGAGCTACTGGAAGGCTTTGAAAAAATGGCAGGGAAGCTGAATCGAAAGCTGGGTTATTTCTCATGAGAGTGTTTTTTTCTCAGGCTGGCAACCAAAGGGTCTCAAACAAAGGCACCAAGGCTCCCAGGAGACTCCATACAAGGATCCTGTGGCAGGTAAGAAGGCGCTTAAGATTAACTGCTGGGCTTTATCCCACCCACAGGAAGGTTGACTTCATTGTTTGCGGCGCGCAAAAAGCCGGTACCTCTGCCCTAGCCTCATACTTGGATGAACACCCTGAGATCTGCATGGCAGATGCCAAAGAGCTCCATTTCTTCGACAACGAGGAGATCTTCCAGAAAAAATCCCCGGACTACAGGTTCTATCATTGCGCGTTTAGTCCCGGGGCCTGCCACAGGCTCCTGGGAGAGGCTACCCCTATTTACATGTACTGGTACACTGCCCCAAGAAGAATGTGGGAGTACAATCCTGATCTTAAGCTCATAGTAATTCTTCGAAATCCCATAACCAGGGCATACTCCCACTGGAACATGCAACGCACAAGAGGTATGGAGACTCTTTCTTTTTGGGAAGCCATTCAAGAGGAAAGGAAAAGGTGCAGGCAGGCCCTTCCCTACCAGCACAGACTGTATTCTTATGTGGACCGTGGGTTTTACTCGGAACAGTTAAGAAGGCTTTGGACATATTTCCCTCTGGAACAAGTATTTGTGATAAAGACAGAGGACTTGAGAAAAAATCCCAAAGAATGCATGGAGAAGCTATGGAGGTTTCTGGGCCTGGATGATCCTGGCAGGATCATTTTTCCCAAAGACGTGCACTCCAGACCCTATGTCTCGCCTTTGGGAGAAAGGGAGAAAGATTATTTGCTGAGGGTTTACGAGTACGAGATAAAGAACTTGGAAAGACTCCTGGGATGGGATTGCAGTGAATGGTTAAATCCCGAAAGAGAAATCCCTTTTTAAAAAGGATCAATCCCATGGCTCTTTGACCCATGAGTCAACTCCAGCAAACCAAACCACATGGGGCCATATTTTTCTGTTAGAAGCTGGGGCAGATCCCTTACGAAGAAAAGCCCATGGCTTGAGCTCCAGCTTTTTTTTGAAAAAGAATACAGGCTATCCTGCCTTTTTGCTGGCCTGCCACTTGTAGACCAGGAAACCTTCTCCCTTGCAAATCAGTTCCCAGGGGCCATACATCCATAAAGTGGGGTCGAGACCCTCTCGGGCCTTGGGATAAAAGATTATTCCATAAAAGGGCTTGGAATCCCCGAGAAGATCTTGCGTAAGGCTGGAAATTTTATCTTCCATGGAAGATCTTTCCCTGGTTGGGGGCCTGCCATGCTTCTTGGGCTTTCCTGGCTGCCAAGGTTTTTGGACCTGCTCAAGCTCAGGAGCCTTAAGGTGTAAGACGGGAATCCTGCCTTTCAAGAAGAAATAGACAGTACGGTCGTAATTGCTTGCAATGAGTGCGGCATCCGAAGCGCAGGCCAGGGCTTCCTTGGCCTGCGCTTGGAGAAAAGCCGGTGACTGGGCATGAAACACTCTCCCAGGGCTCAACCCTGAGAAGGCCTGAGGAGACATGTTGAGAAACCCCAAGGCCACAGAAGCGCCAAATCCCACCACTGACCCAGTCTTGGGATGGAGCCTTCCCATAAGAATAGTAGATCCAATAAAACGCCAGCAGCTAACCAGGAAAAATGTCGTCAGCACACTGTACGCCGGGAAAAGGGGTACAAGCTGTCTTCTGGTCAGGGGAAGATGAAGGAAAGTCTGGAAAACCCCTATCCAGAAAAATATGAGAACAAATGGAAGAATCAGTTCCTTGGGGGCTTTCCTTTTGAACACCAGGACCAGACATCCCAAAAGAGAAACCCCGTAAATAACCTTGAAGGCGGCCGAAGGCATTCCTCTCAAAAGCAGATTGTTTCCAAGTTCCTCGAGCCCTCTGAATCCCCATTTCTCGGGATTCAAGAGGGTTGCAAGATTTCCGGCCCTGAGTCCATAGACGGGTCTCTGTGCCTCTTCCCTAAGCTGGATAGCCCTGTATCGATGTAGGAGCAAAGGGGCCATCAAAGAGCCGGCCACAGCCATTGCCACCAGAAAATGCACCAGCCTGGTGCTCCTGGGTCTATTACCCAAGAAAAAAGCTGCCATCAAAACCGGAAACGCAAGGAGGGTGGATTCCTTGGTGAGGAACCCAAGTCCCAAGCATGATCCCATTCCAAAGGCCATCCAGAGAGTTCCCCACCGGATATATGCCATGCCAAAGAACAATATGCAGCTTATCCACAGGGTAAGGTGTATATCGTTTAGCACCCTGTTGGAATATTCCCATATCTCCCCTTTCCCTGAGGTCAGAAACAACAAGGCCGCCAGGAGCCCCCCCCTCACACCTAGGACCAGCCAGCCCAGTAAGAAACAGACCCCTACCCCTAAAGCCCCTCCCAGAACACTTACGGCCTGGGCAGCCTCTGTACTGATTCCCAGGCTCTTGAAGGCAAGCCCTACCATAAGAACGTGAAGAGGACCCACGCTCTTGCTCACCTCACTGCCATCTGGCTCCAGGATCCTGCCTTCCAATGCAAAGGAGACCGCCCAGGCCAGATAGGCCTGCTCATCGGGGCTTCTGGGAGACGCTCTAAGATGTGAAAGAACAAAAGCAGCAACCACCACTACCAACACCAGCCCCCAAAGACAACCTTTGAACCCATGATCCCTGCTCCAGGAAATCAAGGGCTCGGCTGGCCCTTTGGGATTGTCCTTTGCTTTATCAAGCTTTTCTTTGGGCCTGGCAAAAGACATGTCCATGTAGATCCTCAAATGTCTCTGAATCCAAAAGAGTGAAAGAAATTCCAGCTCTGCTCAATTCCTTGCACCAGAGCCCATAGATCAGCGGCACATCCAGAAAAGAGTACACAAACGCCCAACGATCACGAGGATAGTCTTTTTTTCTTGCCCCAGTGGTTCCTAGCTCATCTTCCCTGTTCTTTCTCTCCAGGACCCTTCTCAACAAAGTAGCCTTGTCGGCCACCAAAACCACGGCCTTTTTGTGATGTTCCAGACTAAGGAATCTCATCCACTTAGGATCGATCCTGTAATCCCATTTCTCATTTATGAAATCATAGACAGAATTATCTAAGATTTTCCAAAATGGCAAACTGGGACGTATTAGCGACAAATAAACCAAAGGCCTTTTTCTGGCTATTATCCACAAAGGGCGACAGATATTGTAATGAAAAAAAGCGCTTTGGGCTGACCTCATCAGTTTGTCTATCTTCTGAAAAGGAAAAAAGACTTCTTGATCATGAGTCAATCCCGTGATTTCAAGAGCCCTTGGGCCCCTTATAAATGAGCTCTTCCCGCAAGAGCTTGGGCCACTTACTATCCAGATCACTTCTGACCTCAAAGAGAATTACTCACCAGCAACCTTCCCTGGTTGAATGCCAGGCTAAGAGTCCTTCTTGACTCCCAACTTACGCCCGTAGGAGACCGGCTCCCTAAGCCAACAGAAGACTCCTGAAAGATGAAAGGCAACATTCCAAAGAAATGAGAGAAATCCCAGTGCCACGGCGGCCTCCAGGCTCAAACCGGCCAGTGGAAAGGCTAGCACCAAGACAGCTTCCCTGGTCCCAAGACCACCCACAGTAATGGGGATCACCTGCACCAGGCCCACCAGGGCTCTACATCCAAAGGCAAATGCCACGGACATATTCAAACCCAAAGCCCGGGCCAAAACAAAAAACACTGTTGCCCTTGACAGCTCTAGGCACACGGAGATCAGTGTTAGTTTCAAAAAAAGACCCAAGTTCATCTTTTCCCAAAGGCTCTCTGCAGCCCTGTCTGACTCTAAAAAAGCCTCCTTCAAGCCAGCCTTGGACTTCCTCAAGTACCTGATCGAGGATCTCTGCAGTAATTCCCAAAGCCATTTGCCCCTAAAGATCAACAACACCACCAGTGAAATGCCACCCAACAAGCCCAACCACATTCCATAGCCTGGAAAAAGGGAGCCTTGAAAGTATAGAAGACCGTACATTGCGAAAAGGCACGTACTTACCAGGTCAAAAAGCTTATCAGCTCCCAAAGAAACCGAGGTGCGGCCAACGGGCTCTCCGTCTTGCTTGAGGCAGTAAATTTTGGCAATCACAGCCACACCCCCTGGCGGCAAGAAGCCCAAGAACCAACCAATCCAGTACACCTGGAAGAGCCTCTTGAAACCTGATGCCATTCCCACAAGCCTTGCAATCATCCACCACCGCCAGGCGTGAAGCCCTATGACCCAGGGGAATAAAACAATACTCAGAACACAAAGCTCCCAGCGCACCCCTTTGAGCAGTTCCAAGGCTGCCTTGGGGTCCACCACCTTCAACAACAAGACCAGAAACAACAGCGGTCCCAGACACTTGATGAGGCCTTTTACGGCCTTGGCTTTCCAGTTCACGCCAAAAACTCTCTTGAGATCTGATGAGAATTTCTTTTCAAGAAGCAGGGCCAATGGTTCAAGAGGATTCTCAATCAAGCTCAAAGGTATCCCAATCCCTCGAGCTGTTTCCTCACGGCACTCTCCTCTTCCGGGCCCAGAGCCTGGTGCTGGGCAGCCTGTGAGTCCCAGCTCTCTGAGAACTGCAATTTGTTCTCCTCCAGGAAGGGTTCTACCAAGGCTTCTTGCAACACTGTGCCGTCCATGTCCACCGGGACCGGGAATCCCATGAGGTAAAGCACAGTTGGCGCTATGTCCTCTATGGCCGCAGCTGAGATTGTCTGGCCTCTTTTGCATGGGTTCCCAGCCATTATCAGGACTCCATCAGGGCTGTGAGATCCCGAAAACCAAGGGGATGGGGCCATGATCCTGTGGGAGGCGAACTCATGGAGCCCGAAAGCCATGTACTTACCACCTGTGGTAGAGAAAACCACATCGGGTATCCTTTCCAGAAAAGGGCCCTCATAAAGGGACTCCCTCCTCCAGATTTTTTCCACCACCCTCTCCCCAGTGTCCGGATCCACCAATTCCCCAAGCCGCTGGCAGAGCTGCTCCCTGACTGCCTCATATTCCCTTCCCGGGGAAACCATTCCGCATGGCTCTCTGCCCTTGAGGTTTACGAACACCCCGCCCAGATTACCCCCTACTGCATAGGCCCTGGTCCTGGCCCAGTCTATGTCCCTCCAGGACATGAACCAGTTGTGAGCCCTACTTTTCCCCCTGGACATTTGCTCTCTCAGCTGGCTCACGAGGCGGTCTACCAGTCCAGGGGCGACCCTGGAGATTTTTGTGAGAAGGTTAAAAGGGGTCAGGCCCATGTGGTAAGCAGCATATCTGGCCCTAGAGAAAACCTTGTTGCTGATCTTCATGAAACCTTCCCTGATGAGCCAGTTGTTCAGATACAGATACTTGTGAAGGGGAGCGGATCCATGGTCAGACATGAGGATGAACACTGTATTTGGAGGGGCCTCCTGTATCAGGCGCCCCAGGGCCTGATCCACCCGCACATAGACCTGCTCTATGGCTCTGCGATAGCGCTCAGGAGCTCTTGGTTCGTAGTGAGGATGCTGGGGATCCGAGAATCTCCAGAATTTGTGCTGAACCGCATCCGTGGCTCCGTAAACCAAAACGAGCAAATCCGGATTGTACCTCCGGGCCAAGTACGAGGCGGCCTCTGTTCTCATGGGGATTTCTTCCAGGATGCCGTCTAGAGCTGCATCCAGATCCTCTTTGGACCTCTGGCCAATGACCTTGTAGTTTCCAATTGCCTGCTTCAGCTCCTGGGCCAGCCCCGGTGGATATGTAAAGGGATGCTGGTCAGAGGGGGTGTACATACCTGTGACCATGAATCCTCTCACCTGCTCAGGCGGGTAGGTCAGAGGCACATTTATGATGCCCACGGTTACACCCTGTCTGCTCAGGAAATCCCAGATGGGAGTGGCACCACGGAGGGTTCCATTTACAAAAGAGAAGTCATATGTGCCCTCCATGCGGTACAGGTGGTCCAAGACTCCGTGCTTGCCGGGTCTTTTGCCAGTCGCAAAGCTTGTCCATGCGGCAGGGCTAAGAGGAGGTTCGGTGGAGCGCAAGACAGCACGGACTCCTTTTTGCATCAGGTCTTTGAGAAATGGAAGCTTGCCTTGTTGCATGAAAAGGTCTATGAAAGGCCAACCAGCCCCATCCAGACCTATTATCCAGACCCTCCTATCCACATTATCCTCCTGCGGGGATCTTCCAAGTTTTCTTCTTAGCTATCCAGGCCCTGGAACCAGGCTTCATCCTGGGCATAACCCAACTCCCACAAGGTCTTCTGAATTATGGGGCCCAGTTGCCTCAACTGATTCATGGAAAACTCCCTCTGCCACTTTCCCGCATTCTTGGACATGATATTAGGGATCCTTTGCATGAATCCTTGGGGGAGTTCCAGACCCAGGAAAGAAAAGATCTTTCTTAGAATCTCTTCATGATCAGATATGAAATCCTCGTATCTTAACAGCAAGCGCTGCTCCTGGGGAACCATCCTTAGGCCTTGGAGCACTCCCTCAGCGCAATGGAGCCACTGGTGGGCCGCAAATTCCAGCTCTGACACCCTGCCCATCAAATCAGCCCACCCCTGGAAGCGAGGCCCCCACCCAAAACCCCCAGCCCAACGTCTCCTGCTCAGGAATCCCCCTTCAAGAAACTCTCTTGGGGAACCTATCTCAAATAACAGGGCCCTGAGCCTGTAACGCCACAAGGGCTGCCTTCTTAGCCAACGCATCAAGAGTCTTATCCTGGCCTTTGTATCTTTGCCCCCTTGCAGGCCATCCACCACGGATTTCTTGGTATCCCATTGCCTGGCCATTGAAAGAACCGAGTCCCTTCCATCCCGCACAAGAAAGAGATAACGAGCCTCAGGAAAAACTTCCATGACAAAAGGGACCCTGAGGCAGCTTCTGGGAGACTTGTCCACAACCCATGTTACGGCCAGGGCTCTTCTGAATTCTTCAAAAGAATCTCGGATGCGTTTTATGACCACCGGGGTAGCATCCCATCTTGTGCGACAGTCATCCTGGGCGTCTTTGAAATCCCTGTCCCAGACAAAATAGGGTTCTACCCAGGTTCCCACCTGGGGATGAAGACCCAGGATCCTGCCCATTACAGAGGTACCAGATCTTGGGGGCCCAAGTATGAGCACAACTGGGATTGGCCCGCAACTTCTCTTAGACATATCCCAGCCCCTTCAATCGCCTTTGGATCTCATCGCTCTCATCTCTGGTGAGCCCTTCCCCCTGGATCCCGCCGGATTCCCAGGCATCGGAATAGGTGATGCGGTTTTCTCTCCAGAGTTCCTCCAGAAAAGCCTCCTGCAGCACTCTCCCATCCATGTCCCCCGGAATGGGAATCCCCAGCAAGGCCAGCAATGTGGGGGCAAGGTCTGTCATCTTGGCCTGGGAGAGGATTCCTCTTCTAACCCCAGGGCCCCAAAAAAGCACTATCCCATTCATACGGTGCCCGCCTGAGCGGTCAAAGCTTGGCTCCCACCACCTGTTGGAGGTGAACTGTAGGAGACCGAAGGCCTGATGCCTCAGATCCTTGGGCATGAAGAAAAGATCAGGGGCATCTCCCAGCGCCGGGCCGCTGTAGAGCTCTTCCTTCCTGTACACCTTTTCCACAAGTGGAAGACCACTGTCAGGATTGCGAAGCTCCATGAGCCTGAGGGCGATCTCTTCCCTGAGCCTCTCATACTCTGGCCCAGGACTCACTCTTCCCAGGGGTTCCCGATCCTTAACATTAAGATATATGGGCCCCACGTTTCCATATGAATAAGCCAATGTCCTGGGCCAGTCCACGTCTTTGAAAGAGAGGAAAAACTGGTCCAAAAGTCTTCTTACCTGCCCTTTCCTCTCCCGGACCATGCTCCCTATGCCTTTCCTGAGTCCTGTTCTCATCAGCAGTCTATATACACTCCTGGGAGTAACCCCCAGCCCAAACATCCAGAGCTTCCCTCTGGCCATCAGGGAGGATTTGATCTTTAGATATCCCTCCTCCAGGAGCCATGTGTTCACATGAATGTAAGTGTCCAGCGGACCAGCCCCATGGTCGGACATGAGTACCAAGAAGGTATCGGGCGGTATGAGCTCCAGAAAGGAGGCCAGTATTCGGTCCAGTTTTTTGTATACCTCAAGTATGCCATCTGCCAGCCCTTCATTGTTCTCCTGGGCCTCCATATGCTTCCAAAGCCAATGCTGGACCAAATCCGGTCCACGGAATACTACCATGAAGAAATCCCAGTCCAGCCTGCCCATGAGATATCGGGCAGCAGAGTACCTCATCTCTGTGAGTTCCAGGACCACTTTCAAGAAAGAAGCCTCTTGCCCAAGAGGATGAAACACCCCCTCCGGCCATATGGCATATCCCGGTACAGCCTTCATGAGCTCAGGCCCCAGCTCCGGGGGGTATGTAAAGATGGAGGCTCTGGGGGGAGTGAGCATGCCTGTGACCAGAAAACCGTTGACCTTTGCAGGCGGATAGGTCATGGGCACATTGAGCACACCCACACTTTTTCCATAGTGGCTGAGTATTTCCCAAATAGGTGGAGCCTTTATAGATGTGGCGTCCAGAGGTACCATTTCATAGGTGCCCTGTTTCCTGCCTGCGAAATCATACATGCCGTGCTTGCCTGGATTCTTTCCCGTGGCAAAGGAACACCAGGCAGGAGCCGTGAAGGGGGGGATTGTGGAGGTAAGTTCGCCCCAGCAGCCTTCCTCCATGATCTTGGCGAAGGTGGGAAGCTTTCCTTGCTGAGCCCATGGTCTTATAAGATCAAAGGTGGCCCCATCCAGGCCTATGACCATGACTCTGGGTTTCTTTGGGACAGAATCCACTGGCATCCTCCAAGAATTCATCTCAACAGGCTTAGGGAGCAAAGGCTGCCTCAAAAGCTTCAACACAAGCTTCCACAGACTGGATCGCCTGGCCTGCTTCCTTCACAGAGCCTCACCCAAGATCCCTGAACAGCAACTGTCTTACCACCCAAAAGGGCGGTACTCTTCTAAAGGAGCTTAGTCTGGCCCTCTCAGCAGCCAGCTTTGGGAACCGTAGCAGAGCCCATACCAGTGATGACAACGCAACCGGCACCATCCCCATTCCCAAGGCAACCCTCAGCGCCCTAGGCAGAGGGAGATGTAGAGGTTTAAGAACCATGTCCATCATTAGCAAAGGAAGCAGAAGGCAAAACTCGGCTGAGCTGCAGTTTCTCCAGAAAGCCATGAGTCTGTTGGTGCTGGCCGTCAAGGCCTTCTTCAACTCCGCTTTTCCCGGCACAGCGCTGGCACGCTGGTCATGAAATACCACGGAACGGCTCGAGAGAAACACCTTGTGCCCAGAGCACCAAACCCTGAGGCCAAGATCTACATCCTCGCAATAGGCTCCAAAGCTCTCCTCAAATACGTACCCGTACTGCTCCAGGACCGAGCGCCGCATGAGAAAGGCCCCCCCTGTGAGCCCAAGGGTGGGCTTGTCTTTTTGGGCAGGGCTTGCGGCCATGTACCGGTAACTACCCGTGGGCCCCAGGTCATAGAACCAAACCCGGGTGGGTTGGCCTCGCAGATCCCTTTTCTGGAATTCCTTTGTCCATGGCATTAAGGTGCAGGAATGGCAGACCCACCTCTCATCTCCCATTTCCAGACACTCCACCAAGGCCTCCAGCCAATGCTGGTGCACCACCGTGTCCTGGTTCAGGAAACCTATGTATTTTCCCTTGGAAAGCCTGGCCCCCTCATTGCAACCTTTGGCAAATCCAAGATTTCTTCCCATTTCCACAAGCCTGACCTGGGGATAAGTTTTTCTGACCCAATGGCTTGTGCCGTCGCTGGAGCCATTGTCTATGAGGATCACCTCCACATGTTCCATGGGATAGGTTTGATGAAAAAGAGAATCCAGGCAAGGCTCCAGATACTCTCTACCGTTGTAGCTCACGATGACCAAGCTGACGGAGGCCCCTGAGCAGGAGACCATCAATCCCTCCACCAGCTCTTGAAAATGGCCTTGAGAAAACCCCAGCCATAAAGCAGGCCCGGTGGCTTCTTGGAAGAACCGGATATTCGTCCGGTTACGGTGACAGGCACTTCTTTGACCCGGAATCCTTTTTTGATGGCCTCGATGAGAATCTCTGTTGTATGAAACTGATCCTGCTCCAGCCTGAGCCTGGAGAGACACTCTGTTTTTATGGCTCTGAAGGCATTGGAACAATCGGTGATTTTTCTTCTCATCAATATGCTGATGAGGGTGTTGAAAATCACTATTCCTATCCTGCGCAGCAGATCTATCCCATAGTGCTTTCCCAGCACCCGAGACCCGCACACAAAGTCTGCTTCGTCTCTCAGGATGGGCTCCAGCAGTCTTTGAATTTCCTCGGGCTGATGTTGGCCGTCGGCATCCATGGTGACCACGATTTCCGCTGAGTCCTGAACTGCCACAGCATATCCCACCCTGAGGGCAGCCCCACCACCTCTGTTTATGGGATGGATTATGACCGGGAAACCAGCCGCCCTTGCCACCTCCGCTGTCTTGTCCGTGGCCCCGTCCACCACCACCAAGACCCTTATGCTCTTGCCTTGAATCTCAGAGGGGATTCTGCCCAGGATCAGGGGAAGGTTCTCGGCCTCGTTGAAAGCGGGTATCACAACCAGGATGCATTTGCTGAAACTAGGCCTTTCCTCTTGGGCTCGAAAACGATCCATGGCCAGAGCAGACACCAGTCTGGTGAGCTGGCGGTCGCTGGTGCTTTGTTTGGCCATGAGTCTTAGAACCAACACAAAGAGCACAAAGTTAGAAGCAATGACAACAGAAAGCAACCTGCCCGATTTCACGCCATACCTTCCGGCCAGCAGGTAGGAGATTTCGTTGAAGATTCCTGGGTACAGAGAAAGGAGAATAGATCCCCCTGAAAGCAAGGCAGATATAGCCAGGTCCGTCTTGGTGAACCTGCCACCCTTAAATCTCCAGAGGGCAAAGAGCATTACCCCAAGACCGAACAAGATTCCGCTTATTCTTATGCTGCTCAAATACCTTCCCTCTCCGGGACAGTCCAGATCCGAATTCCACCCAAGCTGAATTTGAAAACCATGGAAAACCAGGCTCGTAGGAAAAATATACAGTAACCCAAGTATTATTTCGTAGA
Organism: bacterium; assembly: GCA_037481695.1. Classification (NCBI taxonomy): domain Bacteria; species bacterium. The sequence goes on from JBBFLE010000014.1 coordinate 97,419, forward strand.
GCCTAAGGAGAAGCAAGGGGAAGCAGCCGGATTTACCAGGAGGCCTGGGGGCTTGCCACTGAGCCAGATCTATCCAAGCCCAAGATCCGCTTTGGTTTTCTCAGGTTTCCCTATGTTTTTTTGTCTGAGCAGCCTTGGCCAAAGCCACATAGTGGGCCACGTCTATTTCCTTTGGACACACCTGGGAGCATGCCCTGGAGGTATGACAGTGGCGAACCCCTTCAGGCCCGTGGAGCACACTTAGCCTCTGTTCTGTAGCAGCCTCTCTGGGATCCAGGACTCTGACCATGGAAGCCATTATGGCATTGGGTCCCAGGAAGTTCTTGGGGCCACTCATGCAGGCCGTGGCACAACAAAAGCAGTTGATGCACCTGGTGGCCTCCAGATAAGATTCCATTTCCTGAGGTGCTATCCTGTACTCAGCGGTCCCGTAGAGGTTTTCCTTTCTTTTCATGATGTAGGGCTTTAGACTCTCGACCCTGCCATAGGCAGGTTCCAGATCCACTATGAGATCCCTGACCACAGGGCCCACGCTGATGGGTTCTATGAAAAACTGGTTTATCCCAAAGAGCTTCACAGCATTGGCCACAAGTAGCTCGCATGCCAAAAGGGGCTTGCCGTTTACTTTGACAGCGCAACTCCCACACTGGCCGTGCTCGCATGAGGAGTTCCAGGCTAAGGAAGGATCCTGCTCCATGTTGATCTTTCTAAATAGATCCGTGAGCCTCAATATGCCTCCGGCCTGAAGCCTGTACTGCTGGGTCCATCTTTTTTTTGTGGAGGGATCATATCTGAGGATCTTCATTGTGATTTCATAAGAGTCACTCATGGGCTTGTACACTCTCCCCTTGGCTTAATGCTGAACGAATATGGGATCTGCTCTCAGGGCCAGACTCAGTACTTCCTCTCTATCATCCCGAACTTTTCAGCGTGTGGACCTCCTTCATTGAAAAGGCTCATGTCCACGGGCTTTTTTTCTATTTTTACCTTGCCAAATTCTTCCATATACAATAGGCTGTGGCTGTCCAGATCAGGGCTCCTTTGTGGGTAATCTTCTCTGAAGTGGCCTCCCCTGGAGTCTTTTCTGTGGAGTGCGCCTGTTGCTATGAGCATGGCTGAAGTCAAGAGATTGTCCAGCTCCCATCTTTCCACCAGCTCCTGGTTCATGGCCAGATCCCTGGTCACCAAAGCTATTTCCATTGCCTGGGCCTTTAGCTCGGCGATCTGAGTTACGGCCTCTCTGAGACCCCCCTCCACACGAAAAACACCCACCTTCTCGGTCATGAGCGCCCTTAGTTTCTCCCTGACATCCCCCACCTTGGCCTGCCCTTTTGTCTGCAGATAGGCTGCGAATGTCTGGAAGGTATTTTCGCCTATGTCTCCACAGAGCTCTGGAAGTTCTCCTTCCAGGTATTCCAAGGCCTTTTGTCCTGCAAACCTACCCATGGTTATGAGTTCCAGCAAGGAGTTGGTACCTAGCCTGTTGAAGCCGTGAAAACTGGCGCAGGCACACTCGCCCACTGCAAAGAGCCCTGGTACTGTCTTTTGGGGGTCTCTCAAGACTTCCCCATCAGAATTGGTTGGAACACCACCCATGTGGTAATGGTTGCTGGGCCTTATGGGACAGAGCTCCTTCCTGGAGTCCACGTTTACGAACTTCTTAAAAAAACTTGCCACCTCTGGTATCTGCGTCCTGTGCACATGCTCTGGTAGGTGTCTCAGGTCTATCCAGACGTGCTCTATTGAGTGATCTTGATTGAACACTCCCTTTCCTTCCCTGATCTCTGTCTCGATGGCCCTGGCCACCAGGTCCCTGGGGGCCAGTTCCCTCATCTTGGGAGCGTATTTTTCCATGAAGGCTTCCAGGTCCCGGTTGCGAAGAATTCCACCCACGGATCTGAGGGTTTCACTGGCCAGTATGCCCGGGCCCACTATGCCAGTGGGGTGGAATTGCACGGCCTCTGGATCCATAACAGGAAGACCTGCCTGCACGGCCAGGGAAAGATGATCTCCTGTGTTCTGTCGGCAATTAGTGGTCACCTTGAAGACCTGACCGCATCCGCCCATGGCCAAGACAACGGCCTTGGCCTTTATTGCCACAAATTCACCGCTTTTCTGGCAGAAAACCATGGCACCTGCGCAACGCTCTCCTGAGAAAAGGAGCTCTGTGGCCATAGACTGGTGAATGAAAGAGATTCCTCCCCTCAGGACTTCTCCCCATAGGGTATCCATGATCCCCTTGCCAGTGCGATCCGCCTCGAAAACAGCTCTGTATGCAGAGGCCTCTCCAAAGTTAATCGTGTGGCCGCCGAAGGTGCGCTTTGCCAGCCTGCCGTCCATATCTCTACTGAAGTGCATTCCCCTGTTCTCAAGCCACAGAATCTCATCCCAGCCGGCCTCCACTATCTTGCGCACCACATTCTGGTCGGCCATGCAATCAGAGCCTTTCCAGGTGTCAAACATATGGTACACAGGCTTGTCCACAGGGTCCTTGGGATCCACTGCTGCCAGCCCTCCCTGAGCAGTGCTGGTGTGAGATTTTTGCGGGTGGGCCACCTTTGTTATTGCCACAACCTTAGTACCCGGCCTCTTTTCAAGCACCTCGGCCGCACACCTGAGCCCTGCTCCACCTGCCCCCAGGATCAGAAGATCACATGATATGGTCTTGGAGAGCCTAAGTTTCACCCTGCGGATCCCCCTTTCACTGCCAAAAGCACCCCTAAGCCTGTGTAGCCCAGTAGAATCGCCAAGGCAGCCAGCAAAACGCCCAAGCCAAACCTTGCTGCCTTTGAGCCCACGTAATCACCCAACACCGAAAAAACCCCATAACTGCCATGGAAGACAACTCCCATGAGCAGTAATAGATCCACCCCCTTGATGAAATCACTCTCAAGCCTCTGGAGCACCGCCTGGGAGTCATGTCCTACGGAGAAATTCAAGTGCATGAAGAACATATGGGCAGGAATCAGCACCAAGAGAAATGCTCCTGAGATCCTCTGGAGCCTCCATCCCAGCCTCTGGGGCTTTCTCCAGAATCGGCAACAGGCTCCCATTGCCGCAAACACTGCAAATATGAGGGCTCCAAGCCAGAACAAGGCCGGTGAAATCCACTGATCCCCTCTTAGCATGGCCCATCCCAGAAGGACAATGTAAGTTAAGCTCAGGCAGGCCACCCAACGGATCATGCTCCGGTCGTCTCTTACTGCGAAGCCCTCATACAATATCAATCTTCCCCCGTTTAGGGCGTGAAATACCACGGGCAAAGCCAGAAGCCACTCCAAGAATGCCAGTACAAAAAAGCCGAAGATCCTCATCTTGGCGTCATAGGAAGGCGGGTTGGTCAGGCTTGAGAGGGTCCATATATGGGCAGCCAGAAAAAGAAAAAGAATCAGGCCGCTCAAACGGTGACACCAGCTCAAGACAAACGGCAGGCCTCTGACTCTGATGGTGTTGGACAATAAAGGGAAAAAACTGGTTACTCCGGAAAGAAAACTCCGTGTTTGCAAACCCAGCTCCTGACTCATTCAAGCCTCCCCTTTTGTTTCGGAGGCTCTTGCCCCCCTTGGGACAGATCATCCCTAAGCAGGCTCTTTCTGGCATTCTGCTCACCCAGATAACTCAAGAATCTTTCCATGGCTTCCTCTATGTGAATTCTTACCATTTCCTCCAGTTCTTTCTCCCTTCTTAAGTCCTTGGAACAAAAGATACCGAGTATTTTTTCATGTATGGAAAGGGAACGAGCCAGGTCTTCCTGGTAATACTGGTAGGAGAATCGGTACCAGAGGGCATGGGTTCGAAGATCCTTTAGCAGCCCCACCAGAAGTTGATTTCCGCAGGCCTTTATGAAAGTCTCATGGAAAATCCTGTGATGTTCCCAGTAAGACTTAGCGTCTCTGGCCTCCACAGCCCCCCTCATCCTTTGAAGGCATTGTTCCATCTCAAGCATCTCATGTTCTGTCAGCCTGCTCAGAGCTTCCTTGGCGGCCAACCCCTCCAACACTGCCCGCACAGGGAAATTCTCTTCAATGTCTTTGCTGCTAATGGATCTGACAAAGGCCCCCTTTCTGGGGACTATCTCCACAAGGCCTTTTTTCTCCAGTTCTCTCAGGGCTTCCCTTATGGGAGAACGGCTTATGCCGAATTTCTCTTTCAGCTCTGCTTCCACCAATTGCTGTCCTGCGCTCAGGGATCCTTCCAAGATGGCCTCTTTGAGCACACGGGAGAGTTCTTCTGCCAATGAAATGGGCCTAAGCCTGGTGCTTTTCAGTCTCTCTGCCAGGCTGCTATGGGATCTTTCCCTTGTCCTCATCACCTGGGATTTTGGGCTAGTGCTATGTGCTTAGCAATTCAGCCATGTCTTTTTGTTCATCCATTTCCAGGACCTTTTTCATTAGAAGGTTCGCCTGGGCCTCAGACATTACCTCACGAACCATCCATCTGAACTTCTCCTTGGCCTCCTCTGTTGTCAGGGGGTTTTCGGGGTCTCCCTTGGGGTGATCACAGGCTCCTACCATGATTTTTCCGTCAATGCCTTTGATTTCCACTCTGGCCGGCCACATGCGGGGAAAAAGGCGAGTAAGAGCCGGGTCTGACTGGATCTGGATCTTACTCATCAGGGCCCTAAGCTTCTCATCTCTTAACCTTTTTTCTGAGAAGGCCTCCAGGCCCACCCGCCCGTAAAGAAGGGCTGTGGCAATGCAGAAAGGAAGAGAGAACTTGGCCAGGTATGGGCTCTTGGCTTCCACCTCTCCCAACAGATCCAGTGCAGCCTGGTAAAGGCGGACCTTTACCCATGATATGTCTTGGGGGCCCATGGGATTGCCCTTGGTTGCCTCCAACACGGCATCTATGGCCGAGTGTGTGTGGCCGCAGGATGCATGGTACTTGAGGGAGTTTCTTTGGAAAAAGAACTCTCTGCCCAAAGCCTCCACGCAAATAGCTTCATTGAAATCCTTTGATGTGGCCCTGAAAAAACCTTTGTCGCTCTCCAGTATGTACTTGGCCCCTGTGAAGCCCTCTTTTGCCAACAATGCAGCCAAGAGGCCATTGAAGGAGGCCTTGGCGGGATGGAGCTGTTTGCTCATGGCATTTTCCACCAGGAAGGCCCACAAGCCAGAAGCCTGAGTTCCTGCAGAGCCCAGGGCCCAGGTCATCTGCTGTTGAGAGAGCTTGAGAATCTTACCCGCTCCTGCCGCAGCCCCAAAGGTTCCGCATGTGCCGGTGGTATGCCAGAAGTTGTAATGAGAAGTGCCCGCTGCCAGGGCTACTCTTATGCCCACCTCGTAACCCACTGCCATGGCCGTCAAAAGCTCTTTGCCTGTGGCGTGTTGGGCCTGGGCTGCTGCCAGTATGGCAGGCATGATGGCAGCAGCCGGGTGAAGTATGGATTCTCTGTGCAGGTCATCCATCTCCACCATATGGGATGAGGCCCCGTTTACCAAAGCAGCCATCAATGCGCTACCTTGGGAACCATCTGGTATCAGGGTGGCCTGGGGGTTCCCACCCTGGCTCTTGGCCACAGCCAAGACCATTTGAACCGGCTCTTGCCCGGCTCCTGCATAAGCCGAAGCCAGCCAGTCCAGGAAATAAAGCTTTAGCTTGGAGACTTGATCAAGGCTAAGGCTTTCGTAGCAAAGGCCAGATGAGAACTCTGCAAGCTGCTCTGTGATGCTGCTCAAGGGATTTTCCTTTCTATGAATGACTGGTTTTCAAAGCTCAAAACAAAGCTCCTGCTCCATTCTGTGAAGAAACTCCTCCATGAACTTGAATCTCCCCTGCCCTATCCTACGAGCTTCATCTATCTGGAATGTGCCCTCAAGTTTAGCCATGACATCACGTAGAAACTTTGGGAAATCCTCTGCCCGGCCGCTAAAGGAACCGTCTGTCAGCCCCCGCACCACGGCCCTTACTATGCCGATGGCCCCGAGGTACTCTATGGCGTCGGCATCCCTGGCGATCCTGGCTTCCAAGGTGGTAGGCTCCGGGCCGCCGTAGCGGCTGTGAGATTGCATTACGTGCACCGCACCTTGAAGGCTCTCTTCACAAAGACCTGCCTTGGTCAAGATCTGCCTCGCCAGTTCTGTGCCAGCCTCGAAATGAAGCTTTCTGTTGACCGTTACTCCCACATCATGAACAAGGGCTCCGGCCAGCAATACCTCCATGTCTGCCCCCAAGGCCTTGCCCATCTTTTCGCACCACTGGCTCATGCGATACACATGGTCGGGACTTGCCACTCGCTCTTGGGAAAGCAGTTCTTTGACATTTTCCCACAAAGAATCTCTGACTTTCTCTGAAAGCTCTCCCAAGGTTCACCTCCGGGTAGGACAGTCGACAGTCGACCATATACTTCAGCCTATGACACTTGTCAAGGGAAAAAAGCTCAGGCTGTCGTTAGCATGTGAAATGTCCGGTTGATATAGCAAGTGATGTGTCCGCTTTTTGCGGTTATGGGGGTAGGATAGG